>JANTHQ010000044.1 GCA_024762375.1 Anaerolineaceae bacterium | reverse complement strand
ATTGTGGCTTCGGTGTGTTTAAATTCGCTGATGGTACGCTCCAGCTCATTATGCAGCGGAATTGTCCCCGCCAAAATACGAACGCCGTGTGTACCGCTGCTGTACCGTTCAACCGCTTCGATAGCTGCGGCGTCAATTTTGGGATGTCCCAGCAAATCGAGGTACGAGTATGATGCAAATTGCAGCATTTCGCGGCCGTTGATGGTTACGTGCATGCCGTCAATTTTTTCGGCGGGCTGTTGATACAGGTACAAATCTTGTGCCTTGGCGCTGGCGACGCGCTCATTCATTTGAGCAAATCGCCACGCGATGGGGCTTTTTGGGTCGAGCATATTCAAAACCTCATTTCTGATAGATTTTGTAGCAAGCGTCAAAAGGGTTTTTCACGCATAAAACGTATGGCGTGCAGTTTAGTACATTTTTTGCAAATCTCAAAATATATTGGTTGCGGCACAGTTTGAAAGATTGCTGACCGAATTACTTTTTGATAAAATAGTGTCAACTCGGGGTTTTGTCATTAGTCTTTCTCTGAAAAGGAACGTTTATGAGCAGCGAAATCCATCCGCGTTATCCCGTTCCGGCGGTGGGCGCACTGGTGTTCAATCGAAACCGCGTGTTGTTGGTCAAACGCCGCGACCCGCCGATGCCCGGTCAGTGGGCAATTCCCGGCGGACGGGTGGAATGGGGTGAATCGCTGGCAGATGCCGCCGCTCGTGAAGTGCTGGAGGAAACCGGTATCGCGGTGGATGTCGGCGATGCCGTTTATGTGTTTGAATCCATCACCGGCGATGACGGCAATGGCAGCCCCGCACTGCATTATGTAATTGTGGATTTTATGGCCACACCGGTCAATCCTGCCGCCGAACCGGTTTCGGCTGATGATGCGCTCGATGCGCGGTGGGTGGCACTGGATGAGTTGGATTCGCTTTGGGTTGCCGAACCGACGCTTGCCCTGATTCGGCGAGTTACCGGCGGAAATTTCCGTCCGCTATCCGCCGAATAACGTGTTGAATCCCTGACTTCGTGCTGCTATAACCTCAGTTCGGAGTTTCTGTCATTCCGGAAATTCGCGCAGCGAATTATCCGGAATCCACAGCGAAAAACTGTGGATTCCCGCTTTCGCGGGAATGACATTCCAAAAATCTTTGCGAAATAACCGTAATGTCTCTTTTCGAGAAAAACTCCGAATTCAGATTACTATAATATCACTGTGATACGCCGATGGAGGACACCAATGACTGACACCAATGGACACTACCGTCTCACTATCCACGATATGCCCACCACAGAACGCCCCCGCGAGCGATTGAAAAATTATGGGGCAACGGCATTGTCCAACGCGGAGCTGATTGCCATTTTACTGCGCACAGGAACCAAAGGCGAAAATGTGCTCAATTTGAGTGCCCGTCTGCTCACCGAATATGACGGGTTGCTGGGGTTAGCCCGCGCCGAATTTGGCGATTTGGCAGCCAAAAAAGGATTGGGCCCGGCGAAAGCCAGTCAGTTGCTGGCGGCGCTGGAACTGGCTCGCCGGTTGATGCTCGCTTCGCCGAAACAGCGGCCGCAAATTACCTCACCTGCCGATGTCGCCAATCTTTTGATGCTGGAAATGGGCGGTTTGGAGCAAGAAGACCTGCGGGTTATTTTGCTGGACACCAAACATTTTGTTTTGAATATCCAAACCATTTACACCGGAAACGCAAATTCGGCGATCGTTCAAGCCAGAGAAGTATTCAAACCCGCTGTCCGTGCCAGTGCAACCGCCATCATTTTGGTGCACAATCACCCGTCGGGCGACCCAACCCCCTCCCCGGAAGACGTGCAGGTTACTCGGCGGTTGGTTGAAGCGGGTAAATTGCTCGATATCGCTGTGTTGGATCACATCATCATCGGCAATCAACGGTATGTGAGTTTGAAGGAAAGTGGAAGTTTTTGACTACGCGAATTTTTAGCGGTATGCAACCATCGTTTTCAGCAGTCATCGTGTGGACACCCAAATCGAATTACCGGAATTTTTTCGCCTGACCTGAAGCGTGTTACAATAAATACGCTTGGGATTTTCTATTGGAGAAAAAATGGCTGTTTCCCCTAACACGTTAATGGCACTCGGCGGCGCAGCAGGCTTTATCATCCTGCTGGTAGCAGCGAGTACCCGTTGGGCATCAAAAGAAAATGGCATCCGTTTGCTGGTGTTGTTCCTGCTAACCGCACTGCTGTGGAGCGGCGCGCACATTGCAGCCGGATTATCTCCGGATGCACGCGATTTGGCTGCAACCCTGATTGCTGTCAGTTACACGATGCTGCCACTGATATTCGGAGGGTTGACGCTGGCATTCTTGGGCCGCGACACACTTTTGCGGTGGTACACCGGTATCGCTGTCATTATCGGTGGTTTGTGGCTGGGATGGTATTTTAACGTCGGCAATATCGCCGAAACGATTGCAGCCGCAGTGGCCGCACCGGCCTATCTCACCTATTTTTGGGGAAATCGCGGACTGACGAATTTCATCTGGGGCGGTAGCACCATTTTCGCTCTGGCAATATTGCTGCTCACGGGCCGAAAACGCCCGCAATGGCAATACCGCAACCGCTATTGGTACTGGGCGGGCGGCACACTCATTCTGGCCGCCGCCGATGTCGTTTCGGTGTGGCAGCCAGAGATGACATTGGCCATCAACTTGCTGTCCATTGCCGGGGTGTTGACCATCGCCTATGTCGTGCTCAACCATTACCCGCCACAGTTGATGCAGGTGCTGTCGCGCACAGCACAATCGCTGATAGTGGCGCTGGTTGCCGGCATCTTCATCTTTTTGGCGCTCAGTGTGGCATATTTGCTGACCAGTTGGAACACCTCACCCACGATGGCACTGATTGCACTGCTGGCGATGGCGCTGGGACTGGGGCTGTTCATCCCCCCGTTGGCGCGTGCCACCGAAACCACCATCGACAGCGTGCTGTATGGCAGCCACAACGATGATTTGGCCATCGTAAAAGAATACAGCCGCAACGTAAAAACCGATTGGGATTTTTACAAGCTCAGTCAGCAAGCGCTGCATTTTATCCTGCAAGAAATCGAAGTGGAACGCGGCGCAATTTTTATCATCCACGGCGACGGCACACGCCGCGTCACAGCGATGCTGGCGGCCGGCGCGGGAATGTATTCGCCAACAAACGGCTTTTTTGCCCACAACGACCCGTGGTTCCGGCATTTGAAACTGGAGCAAACCCCCATCAGCCGCTATGATTTGGAAATGCAACCGAAATTCCGCTCGATGGATCCGGAAAGTCGCGCTTGGCTCGACGCGCTCGATGCCGATATGTTCGTGCCGATGATTTTACGGCAAGATGAACTCGCCGGGGTGCTGGTATTGGGCGCGAAACCGAAATACAAAAGTTTCTCGGCGCGCGATTTGCGCCGATTGCAAGCGCTGGTCACGCAGGTGGTGCTCGATTTGGACAAAGCCCGATTATTTGGGCAGTTGGGAACCGTGAACCAAAAACTCGGCGAGCTTTCGCAAGAATTCAACACGCTAGACCAGGGCAAAACCGACTTCATCTCTATCGCATCGCACGAGTTGCGCACACCGCTCACCCATATTCACGGGTATGCCAGTATGTTGCTGGAAGCCACCGAAAACGATTTGCAAGACCCCAACTATTTGCAGCACGTGCTCAACGGCATCGCCCGGGGGAGCACCCGATTGAAACAGGTTGTTGACCTGATTTTCGATGTCAGTAAAGCAGATTACGGCGTATTGAATATTGCGCGCAGTATCGTCAGCTTGAACGATGTGGTCAAACAAGCCATCGACGAGCAGTCGGAGGCGCTGGAACAGCGCGGGCACTCGCTCATCGTGTCCGGCATTGACCAGTTGCCATTCATTGAAGGCGATATGTCGCGGCTGGTACAGGCTGTCAGCCAGCTACTCAACAACGCCATCAAATATACCCCCGATGGCGGCACCATCACCGTTACAGGCCGAACGCTCAACGGGAACACCGATAACCAGCAGGTAGAAATTACCATCACCGATACCGGCATCGGCATTGACCCAGCCGACCACCAGCGCATTTTCAGTAAATTTTACCGGGTGGATGATGTGGCATTCCACAGCACCAGCGATGTCAAATTTAAAGGCGCAGGGCCCGGTTTGGGACTGCCACTGGTGCGCGGCATCGCCGAAGCTCACGGCGGCAAAGTTTGGGTAAACAGCACAGAATACAATGAAAAGACGTGCCCCGGAAGCCAATTCCATTTTGTGTTACCGGTCAAAGCGCCGGAACCGGACATTGACGAAACAGAAGATACCGGTGAGGTATCGCTGCAGGCCACACGGCGGTGGACAGAAGAAGACATAGCGCTGATAAAAGAGAAAATCGCGAAGTACAAAAGTGTCACCACCGATGAAACACCGGAAAACGAATAATCCATCCATCAAAACCAAAATTGAATGCAATTTTCAAAGGAGAAATCTATGAAAGCACTGGGTTTCGCCGAGCACGGCGACATCAGCAAAATGCAACTGTTTGACCTGCCCCAACCCGAACCCGGCGCGGGAGAAGTATTGGTTCAAGTCAAGGCCAGTGCGTTCAACCGGCTCGATATTTGGGTGCGCGAAGGCTGGCCCGGGCTAAATTTGGCGATGCCGCACATCAGTGGCAGCGACGGCGCGGGCGTGATTGCCGCCGTCGGTGCAGGCGTGAAAAACATCGCGGTGGGCGACCGGGTGGCCATTGACCCCGGCGTCAACTCGGTGGCAGATGAATTTACCGCGCGCGGCGAACACAGCGTCAGTCCCGGTTACCACATTCTGGGCGAGCAAGTGCCCGGCACGCACACCGAATATATCGTTCTGCCCGCCGAAAATGTCATCCCTCTGCCCGATGATGTCTCGTTTGAAAAAGCCGCCGCGGCGGGATTAGTTTTTCTCACCGCGTGGCGAATGCTCATCCACCGCGCCGCCATCCGCCCCGGTGAAACCGTGCTGATTCTCGGCGCGGGTGGGGGCGTCAATTCTGCTGCCATCCAAATTGCAAAATTGGCGGGCTGCACGGTGATTGCCACCACCAGCAGCGAGCAAAAAATGGCACAGGCAGAAAAACTCGGTGCGGACGAGGTTATAAATTACAAAACCGACCCGCAATGGTGGAAAGCGGTCTATAAACTGACCGGCAAATCGGGCGCGGATGTGGTGGTCGATAATGTCGGTGCGGCAACGATGCCGTACAGCCTGCGCGCCGTCAAACGCGGCGGGCGAATCGTCATTGTGGGCAACACCAGCGGCCCCAAAACCGACCTCGACATTCGCTTTCTGTTCAGCAAGCAAATCAGTTTGATTGGCAGCACAATGGGCAATCACGACGATTACCGCACCGTGATGGGACTGGTGTTCAGTGGCAAACTGAATCCGGTCATCCACACAGTGATGCCGTTGAGCGATGGCGTGGCGGCGATGGAAATAATGGAACGCGGCGAGCAGTTCGGCAAAATCGTTCTTTCTCGCTGACGGCGTAACCACCACTGTCGCCCCGTGTTTTTTTACGTGTGACAATTCACTCTGCATTGGAGGATATATGACCCTTGACCCCAAAATTGAACATTTGAGAGCGCTCAAAGCGGAAGCCCGGCTGGGTGGCGGGCAAAAACGCATTGATGCCCAGCACAAAAAAGGAAAACTCACCGCCCGCGAGCGATTGCATCTGCTGCTGGATGAAGGCTCGTTCCGCGAGTTGGATATTTTCGTTACCCACCGCACCCGCCGTTTTGGTATGGATAAAAATCGCCCGCTCGGCGATGGCGTGGTGACAGGATACGGCACAATCAACAACCGGTTGGTGTATGTTTTCGCGCAGGATTTTACGGTATTCGGCGGCAGTTTGGGCGAGGCACACGCCGCAAAAATCGTGAAAATTATGAATATGGCGATGAAAAACGGCGCGCCGGTCATCGGGTTGAATGACTCCGGCGGCGCACGCATTCAAGAAGGCGTCATCAGTTTGGGCGGGTACGCCGATATTTTCCTGCTGAACACGCTCGCGTCGGGCGTTATCCCCCAAATTTCCATCATTATGGGACCGTCGGCGGGAGGCGCAGTCTACTCGCCCGCACTCACCGATTTCATCATTATGGTGAAAAACACCAGTTATATGTTTGTCACCGGCCCCGATGTGGTCAAATCGGTCACACACGAAGAGGTGACCTTCGAAGAACTGGGCGGCGCAGACACCCACAACAGCGTCAGCGGGGTGGCGCATTTTGCCGCCGAAAATGAAGAGCACGCGCTCTATCTGTTGGGGCAACTGCTCAGTTACCTGCCCGCCAACAATATGGAAGACCCGCCTCGCGTGCAGTGTACCGACGACCCACTGCGCACCGATGATGCGCTCGATGCGGTGGTGCCGAAAAACCCCAACAAGCCGTACGACATTCACGAAATCATCCATTCAGTGGTGGATGACGGCAAATTTTTAGAAGTTCACGAGCATTTCGCGCAAAATATCGTCGTCGGATTTGCCCGGCTGAATGGTCGCAGTGTGGGTATTGTGGCGAACCAGCCCGCCGTGCTGGCAGGTGTGCTCGATATCAATGCCTCGGTGAAAGCGGCGCGGTTCATCCGCTTCTGCGATGCGTTCAATATCCCCATCATCACATTTGAAGATGTACCCGGCTTTTTGCCCGGCACAGCACAGGAACACGGCGGCATCATTCGGCACGGGGCCAAATTGCTGTACGCATACAGCGAAGCCACTGTCCCGAAAATCACCGTAATTACCCGAAAAGCATACGGTGGCGCATACGACGTGATGAGCAGCAAGCACATTCGCGGCGACATCAATTTGGCGTGGCCCTCCGCCGAAATTGCGGTGATGGGCCCCGAAGGCGCCATCAACATCCTCTATCGCCGAGAATTGGCAGAAGCGGAAGACCCGGAAGCGCTGCGCGCACAATTGGTGGAAGAATACCGCGAAACCTTCGCCAACCCGTATGTGGCGGCATCGCGCGGGTATTTGGACGACGTGATTGAACCAAGCCAGACCCGCCCGCGGCTCATCAATGCCCTGGAAATGCTGCAAAACAAACGGGATGAAAATCCGCCCAAAAAACACGGCAATATCCCGCTGTAAATTGGAGATTGGTGATTGGAGACTGGTTATTTGTTGACCACTGATTGCATAAACTTTGAACTTGAAACCTGAAACCTTGAACATTGAACCTGAAACTCAAAACAGGATTAACCTATGCTAAAAAAAGTGTTGATTGCCAACCGCGGTGAAATTGCGATGCGCATTCAGCGCGCGTGCTCCGATTTGGGGTTGGACAGTGTCGCCGTGTACTCCGATGCCGACCGACTGCAGCCGCACGTGCGCCGCGCTTCCGAAGCCTATCACATCGGACCCGCCCCGGTGAACGAAAGTTATCTGCGCGGCGATAAACTCATCGAAACCGCGCTGGCGTGCGGTGCAGACAGTATCCATCCCGGCTATGGATTTCTGGCAGAAAACGCTGATTTTGCCCAAGCCGTAATTGATGCCGGACTGGTATGGATTGGCCCGCCCCCCGAAGCCATCCGCAAAATGGGTGACAAAACCATCGCCCGTGAAACAGTGGCGGCGGCGGGTGTGCCGCTGGTTCCCGGCAGCCCGAAGGGATTGACGGATGACGAGTTGGTCGCCATTGCGCCGAAAATTGGCTTTCCGCTGCTGGTGAAAGCGGCGGCCGGTGGCGGCGGCAAAGGGATGCGTGCCGTGCAGTCGCCGGAAGAAATGGTTGCCGCAGTGCGCACCGCCCGCAGCGAAGCCAAAGCCGCATTCGGTGATGACCGGGTGTATCTGGAAAAAATGCTGGTCGGGGCGCGGCACGTCGAGGTGCAAATTCTGGCAGATGGTTTCGGCAATACCATCCACCTCGGCGAGCGCGAATGTTCCATCCAGCGACGGCATCAAAAATTGATTGAGGAATCGCCCTCCCCCGCGGTCAACCCGCAAATGCGCGCAGAAATGGGCGCAGTCGCCGTTGCCGCTGCCAAAGCGGTCGGCTACCAAAGCGCGGGCACAGTGGAATTTTTGCTGGACAAAGATGGAAATTTCTACTTTTTGGAAATGAACACCCGCTTACAGGTGGAGCATCCCGTTACCGAGATGGTCACCGGGGTGGACATCGTGAAAGAGATGCTGCGTATCGCCGGGGGGCGCAAACTGTCATACACACAAGACGACATCCGCGTAAACGGCTGGGCAATGGAATGCCGCATTCTGGCCGAAGACCCCTTCAATAATTTTATGCCGTCCATCGGCAAAGTGACCGGGCTGTCGCTGCCAACGGGTATCGGCGTGCGGGTGGATGGCGGCGTGTATTTCAATATGGATGTCACGCCGTATTATGATTCGCTGCTGGCAAAACTCATCACCCACGGTGAATCGCGCGCGGAAGCCATTTTGCGGATGCGCCGCGCACTGGACGAATTTCGATTGAGTGGGGTGAAAACCACCATCCCATTCCACATTAAAATGATGAACCACGCCCGTTTTCAGGCAGGCCAGCTCGACACACAATTTTTGGACAACCATTTCGATATGAATGCGTCTGTTTCGGAAGATTTCAAAGAGATTGCCGCCATCGCCGCCACGCTGGTGGCGCACCGGCGCAACAAAGAAGCCATCCTGCTCCATCAGGGCGGACCCAGCCCGTGGCGATTGTACGGCCGCCGCGAAGCGCTGGACAGACGGTTACGGTAGGTGAAACAATGAAATACATTACCACAGTTGACGGCACGCAATACACCATCGACATTAACGATGACCAGCACATCACCATCAATGGCAAAACGTACGCCATCGATTTTACCAGCCTGTCTCAAACCGGACTGGCATCCCTCATTTTGGACGGCCAATCGTTTGATGTGGACATTGCAGAGCACGAAGAAAATTATGCGGTAATGCTGAAAGGCGTCCTGCACGATGTGCAGGTGGAAGATGAGCGCACGCGCCGATTGGCAGGTATGAAACGCTCGATGGCGGAAGCCGTGGGCGAAGTGCTGATAAAAGCGCCGATGCCCGGTGTGATTGTGGATGTTCCGGTGGAAGTTGGCCAGTCTGTCGCGAAAAATCAAGTGGTCGCGATTCTTGAGTCAATGAAAATGCAAAATGAGTTCAAATCGCCGAAAGATGGGGTGGTGAAAAGCGTGCGGGTGAAACCGGGAGACAAAATCGACCAAAACACGGTGATGGTATCGGTGATGTAAAAATCACTGCCACAGCAACCGGTTTTGGCGGTGCAGCCGATAGGCGCGATCCATATCTTCTCTATCAATCAACCCGACCAATTGCCCGCCACTATACACCGCGGCAATCCAATGGCCGTCTTTTTCAAAAACATCCTGCACGTCTGCCAAAGAAGATGCCGCATCCACTTTTGGAAATCGGCGCAACATCACCTCGGCCACAGTAGAGAGCCGTTTTCCGGCGTTCAGCGCGCGTTTCACATCGGCGCGACGCAATATGCCCAGCAACGAGCCGCCGAGCATCACCGGGTAACTTCCGGCCGGGCTGCGTAACGCCAACCCGGCAACTTCGCCGAGCGTGTATGTTGGCAGCAACACATTCGACACACCCGAAATAATATCGCCGGTGCGAATGTTCGCCAAAATATGGCGCGTTTCATTCGCCCGGCGTTCTGCTGTCCCCGCCGAAAAAATGAACAGCGCAATCAACAGCAGCATCAACTGCCCCGACCAGATGCCATAACCGGCCATCACAAAGGCTATCCCCTGCCCAAACCACACCGCCACTTTTGTGGCGCGGTACATTCCCACCCCCATTGCCAAAAAAGCCCGAAAAATACGGCCGCCATCCATCGGAAAAGCAGGCAGTAAATTAAACAGCAGCAGCGAGACATTCACCA
>JANTHQ010000043.1 GCA_024762375.1 Anaerolineaceae bacterium | reverse complement strand
AGCCGCCGAGCATTTCGAACCCGCCGGAGAGAAACGCGCCCGCGTCCGCGCCTTTACTGCTGACCAGCACGATTCGCCCGGTGGGAATTTGCGCCAGAAAATCGCGCAGCGCGGCATCTTCATATTGATTCGCCGCCGTGTCAAAACCTTTTTTCGCCAGAATTTCGCCGCTCTGCGGGTCGAGCACCGTCACGTTGATACCCCGCCGGTGCGCCGAAGCGTCTTCCGCGTTTTCGCCATAGCCCACCGTGACAAACGAAAAATCGGCACTGCTGTTGATTTCCACATCGCGCGGCACAGAAACGCCCGTCCCGCCGATGGCGGTCTGCGCGGGCAAAACCTCGCGCGGCACGGCAGTATGGTCAAAATTCAGCCGGATTCGGTTCAGCCCGGGCGAAAATAATTTCGCAGGCAGGGTGGTTTCCAAAACCTGCCAATCGGGATTGAGCGGAAAATCGCCCGCCGGTTGCCCGTTCACCCGAACGGTCATCGTCTGCGGCGGCGCGCCGGGATAGTTGAACGGTTTGAGGTGCATTTTCAGTGTGCGGTCGCCGTCGCCGCGATACGGCACAAAAATTTCGGCGGTCGACGCGGTTGCCCAATTGACCCCCGCGCCCTCGAAATTTTCATCGCCCGCCCAGCCGTCGCCGCGATACGGCGCGCTCGTCCAGTCGCCAAATTCCACCCGCAGGGGATTGGGCACCGGCGGCTGATTCACGCGATACGCCGTCACGCCATCGCCCGCGAATGCCGGTTCGGGGTCGAGCGGCAGCAGGTCGAGTGCCAGTTGGCGGGTCGCGGAAAACGTATCTTCATACGGTTTGCGCCCCGGAATCGGGTCGTGCACCAGCAGATAGCGCACATTGTACAGCGTCATCAGTTCGCCCGCTTGCTGCGCCGCTTTCGCCAGCGTGTCGGGGTCAACCGCGGGGTCGGATTGCGGCAATTCAGTTTGTGCAATCGCCCGGAAAAGGGGAATATTGCGGTAATAATCGAATTTAAATTCGGGCGCGCGGGAAATATTGCCGCCAATCATCGGTTTGCCATGCACGGTTTGATAATATTGAATCTGTGTCCGTTCCGCGCCAAAAACACCGAAACTGTTTCGCCAGCCGAGCGGCAGTTGCAGCAGCGAAAAATCGCCATCTTCCGCCCCGATTTGGGCATACACGTCCGGCACTTTCGCCGATGTGAGCGGCAGCGGGACAGAAATTTGGTCGAAGAGAACGACGACCAGCAATAAACTCGCAATGCCGATTGTCAACTTTGAACGTTGAACTTTGAACTTTGAACTAAAAATCTGCAAGATTTTGAACGCCCCGAACCCCGCCAGCACGGCGAGACTCAATCCCAGCACCACCGAAAATCGGGCGGGCACGCGGTTGGCGCGGATGATGGGCAACCAGTGCAGAATGGCAAATGGCAGCGGGAAGGTGACATCCTGCGGAATGCCCTGTTCGCGGAAAAGGTTGTCGAAGGGGAAAAGGTAGCGTCCGCGAATTTGCAGCACGGGGCCGAGCGTGAAAATGGCGAACGTGATTGCGCCCGTCACCCACAGTTTGGCGCGCCGCCAGTGGCTCATCGCGCCGATTGCCGCCAGCGCCAGCACGCCAAATCCGAGAAAAACGGTGTTCACATCGCTGAACGGGGCAGTGCCTTCCTGCACCTGCCGCAACCGCGCCACCCAATCGCTGCCCCACAGCGGATGGAGCGCGGTCGGGGTGAACCAACCGACCAAATCCGCGCTCAGTTTCAGGCTTTCGCCCCAGCCGGTCAAATCGAAATGCCCGGCGGCAAACGCGCGCAGAATCGGCAACATCACCGGCGACCACAGAATCGCGGCGGTGGCAGCAAGCACCAAAAGACGCGCAATTGCTTTTACCCCCTTCCCCAGCCCTTCCCCCTTAAAGTGGGAAGGGGGTACTCCCTCTCCCTTGAGGGAGAGGGTTGGGGAGAGGGTGAAAACGTTTCTAAACTCAAACGCCAGAATCACAATTCCCAAAAATAGCAAAAAAACACCGAAAATCATTTCCGCCAGCAGGCTGAGCGCGGCGAATACCCCCGTCAGCACGGGATTTTTCCAGCCCGGTTCGCGCAGGGTTTTGATGAAAAAAAGCGCGAAAAAGGGAATAAATTCGGTGGAAACGATGTCATAATGTCCCAGCGCGGCAAAGATGGCGCGGCTCGCCATAAAGGCATACACCGCCCCGCCGATGAACGCCGCCGCCGTGCCGGTTGGGGTTCCGCCCGCCCGATTGGGCAGCAGATAGCGAATCAGCAAAAATGTGCCATACCCGCTGAGCACATACGCCAGCAAAATGGTAAAATTGCTCGCCAGTGTGAGATTCAATCCCAACAGCAGGGGCAACCCCAGCAGCGCATTCTGAAAATTGTAGGTGTACAGCACCAAATCAATCCCCAGCGGAAAGAAAATATCGGTGGTGTGCAGGGGCGACATCTGCAAATCGAGCAGGTTGTGTTTGAACCGCCAGATGTTCCACACAAAAGTGGATTCGTCAAACGCCCATGTCGCCGTGCCGGGGAAGGCATCGCCGAAATGGAGCACCCACGGGAAGGTGAGCACCAGTGTTAGCAGAACATATAGCGATAGAATGATGAGGTGCAGTCGGGTTCGTTTCATACTGCCGATTATAGCGATTTTCGGGCAAAACAAAAACCCGACAGCGCGAAATGGCTATCGGGGGGGGTGATACCTATTTTTTCTGGCGATAGAGTTGCGGGTCTACCACAACCGCCATCGCTCGGGTGTCGAGTCGGTTGTCCAGAAACCGATTGATTTCCTGCGCCGTTTCGAGCGGCGCTTCCAACGTGCAGTTGTAACTGACATACAACACATCCACATTCGGTTGATTCTGCAGCCACGTTTCCACGGCTCGCAAATGTTTGGCGAAGTATGTCGCCAATTCCTCATCGCTGACGCGGTCGGTCGGCTCGCCGCGGCGGATGAGCATTTGTTTCTGCGATGCCAAGATTTCTTCGGTGCGGCGGCGCATAAAAATCACACGATAGCGAAAGTCGCCGGGTAGATATTTCAACAGTGCGGAAATCACTTTCACCGATTTTCCGCGTGCTTCGGGCAGCCATGCCGTATCGCCTTTATCCAGTTTTTTCACCCGCTCGAATTCATAATAGCCTTTGGGATTGTCTTCATCGGCCGAGCGGATTTTGTCCGTCAGCGGCGGAATGCCGCCGGCTTCCAGCATTTTCATCATCATGGATGTGCCGGAGCGGGGCAATCCCGATACCACTGTAATTATTTCGTTGCCTTTGGGGCGAAAAAGTTTGTCCAAAAAACCCATATATTTCCATCCTTCTGCAATAATGTCCGACTTGTTATGATACTCATGCCCTCACGTCTGTCAATCTGACAGCACATATCATCACAAGTTAACCGCGGTTAACTTTTTTTATGACATTCAACCTATATAATTTGTGACAATTTGACTTTACAATCCGAAACTTCTGTGGTATCTTTCTAGCAGAATCAAAGATAAGGTACACCTTATCTTTACGGGTAGATTGTTATGGCAGGCCAAAACGACACAACCAGCGAAAGTATTGAAATGTATCTGTTGCGCATTGCGCTTTTGCAACGGCACACCCAACCCGTACCCGTGCCGATGCTGGCAGAAGAACTGTCGGTGTCGCCCGTTTCTGCCAACGAGATGTGCCGCAAACTAACGCAACGAGCGCTGGTCACTTACGAGCCATACAAAGGCGTCACGCTCACCGCGCAGGGCGAAAAACTGGCGCGGCGTGTTTTGCGCCACCGCCGGTTGTGGGAAGTTTTTATGGTCGAAAAGCTCGGCATTCCCCCCGCAGAAGCCGAAGAAATCGCTTGTCGTTTTGAGCATGTCACCCCGTCTCAGTTGGCAGAGCGTTTGGCGCTCTTTTTGGGAAATCCGACAACCAGCCCCCAAAACGAGCCAATCCCCGCGGAAATGCCGGTTGCAGCCACCGAAGATGCATCTCGGCCGCTTGCCGAGTTACTGCCGGGCGAACACGGGCAAATTTCCGGGCTGGCAAATCCTGCCGACACCGTCACGCGCGATTTTTTGACGCATCTCGGTGCGCGGGCCGGCGCAATGGCCGAAGTTTTGGCTCGCACACCCGACGGCACACTGCTGGTTGCACTCGGTGGCCAGCGACTGACCCTGTCGCCACAACTGGCTGCCGAAATCATCATCACCCCCACAGGAGCATAACATGCTGGGCATCACTTTTCAACAAAAACCGACACACCTTTTTACCGCAGACCAAACTTTCACGCTGGCAGATGCCCCGCGCAATACCGCGCTGAAACTCATTTCGATTGACGGCGGCCGACAAGTGCGCCATCGCCTGACGGAGTTGGGGCTTGTGCCGGGCGTAACGCTGAAAATTGTGCAAGACCAGGGCGGGCCGATTTTGGTGGCTGTGCATAACACCCGGTTGGCCATTGGACGCGGTATGGCACAAAAAATTCATGTAAAATTGCAGTAATTGTTATGGCGAACCTTATCATTGCGCTGGCCGGCAATCCAAATACCGGCAAAAGCACCATCTTCAATGCTTTAACCGGCTCAAAGCAGCACGTTGGCAACTGGCCCGGCAAAACTGTCGAGCAAAAAGTCGGTTACTTCTCCACACAGGGCATCGACGTTGAATTGGTCGATTTGCCCGGCACCTATAGCCTGTCCGCATTTTCCGCAGAAGAAAAAATCGCACGCGATTATATCGTGAAAGAACGTCCGGCGCTGGTGGTAAACGTTGTTGACGCCAACAATCTGGAGCGAAATTTGTACTTGACCGTCCAGATTTTAGAAACCGGCGCACCGGTCATCATCGTTTTGAATATGCTCGATATGGCCCGGCGGCACGGTATCAAAATCGACACCGAAAAAATGTCGCAATTGCTGGGCGGTGTTCCCGTTGTGCCAATGGTCGCCCGGCAAAAACACGGGTTGGACATGCTCAAAGAAACCATCGTTACCCATGCTATGGCCCATCCTTCCCCCCGGAGCGAAACCCAGTGATGCCGAACATTGCCCGCTCCCACACCCGGCTGGTGGATTACGGTCCCGTCATCGAATCCGAGTTGGAAAAACTCAAGGTTGTAATTGCCTCGCACCCCACCTTGGTGCAGCGTTATCCGCCGCGCTGGCTGGCGATTCAACTGCTGGAACGCGATGACGACCTGCTGGCGGAAGTACAATCGGTGGGCGCAGATGACGTGTTCGCCGCGCTGGACGATGCATTTGAACGGCTAACACCTCATTTCGGCGCAGATGTGGATGTTGCGCTGGCCGATGCTCGCTATCGGTTCGTGAATCATTTGGTGCATCAGGTGGTTACCACACCCGCCCGCACCACCGAAAGTTGGTCTGACCGGGTTGACCGTGTCGTCACCAACCAGTGGCTCGGCATTCCCATCTTTTTGGCCATTATGTGGTTCGTTTTTAAAATTACCACCGATGTCGCCACCCCGTTTTTAAATTGGATCAGCGATAGCCTGACCGGGCCAATCACCAACCGCACCATCGCCCTGCTGCAAATGCTGCATCTGCAAAATACGTGGGTGAGCAGTTTGCTGGTCGATGGCGTCATCGCGGGGGTGGGCGGCGTGCTGGTGTTCGTGCCGGTGCTGATGTCGCTCTATTTGGCGTTGGCACTGCTGGAAGATTCCGGCTATATGGCCCGTGCCGCATTTGTGATGGACCGATTCATGCGCATCATCGGCTTGCACGGAAAGAGTTTTCTGCCGATGATTGTCGGGTTCGGCTGCAATGTACCGGCGGTGTACGCTACCCGCACGCTGGAAAATCGGCGTGACCGAATTTTAACCGGATTGCTGGTTCCTTTTATGAGTTGTGGGGCACGGCTGCCGGTGTATGTGCTGTTCACGGCGATTTTCTTTCCCAAAATTGCAGGGCCGGTCATTTTTGGATTGTATTTGCTCGGTATTTTGGCAGCCATCGGCGTGGGGCTGGTTCTGCGAAAAACAATTTTCGCCCAAACCGAACAAACCACGCTGGTAATGGAACTGCCGCCGTATCGCGCCCCGAACCTGCCCACTGTGTGGCAATACATTTGGGAACGAACTTCTGCTTTCATCAACAATGCATGGACGATGATTTTGGCGGCAAGTTTGATGGTGTGGCTGCTGATGGCAATTCCGATGGGCGGACACGGTACATTTGGCAACACGCCGGTCAACGAAAGCGCATTCGCCACCCTGTCGGGTGGGTTGGCCAGCACCATCTTCAAACCGTTGGGTTTCGGCAACTGGGAAAACAGCGGCGCATTGGTTACCGGATTTATCGCCAAAGAAGTGGTCGTCAGCACGCTGTCGCAGGAATACAGCATTGATGACACCGAAACAGGCACCATCGAATCCACATGGCAGGAAGACCTGCGCACGGTGGTGGTCGGGTTTGGCCGGGCAACCGTAGATACTATCAAAGCGATACCGCTGGTTGTGGGCATCAACCTTTTCCCCGGCGACGAATCAGGTGGTGAGCCCTCTGCGCTCATGCAAACCATCCGCCGCGAGTTTGAAGCCACCAGTGGCGGACACGGCACACTCGCTGCACTGGCTTTTTTGGTATTCGTGCTGCTCTACACCCCCTGCGTCACCACACTTGCCGCGCAACGGCAAGAATTTGGCGCAAAGTGGATGTGGCTTGGTATCGGCATTCAAATTTCGCTGGCGTGGGCGCTGGCTTTCCTGATTTTTCAGGGCGGAAAACTATTGGGATTGGGATAAATGCTCTATCAATTGTTACACGAAATTGAATCTGCCCCCGGCACACTGACCATCAGCCAATTGGCAGCACAAATGCGGGTGGAAGAAAGCGCTCTGTGGGGTATGATTGATTTTTGGGTGCGCAAAGGCCGTATCCGCAGCGATGCCGTTTCAGACGGCGCCATCGCTGCACCGGTTTGCGGTGGCGCGAGTTGCAATCAATGCCCCGGCGCGACACAGTGCCCCTTTGTTGTGAAAATGCCGGTATCGGTTTCGCTAGTCAAACCCCGAGCAGCAAAAAAACAACCGTAAATTTGACAATATTTCTCAATTATGTATTATTTGAGAATATTTCTCAATATAGGCAACCAATGACAGGTGTGTGCGCTTTTGCACACCTTGTTTATTTTTAAAGGAGGCATTATGTCAGACACAACACGAATAACATTTGGTGATATTGTACAACATTTTAGTCCGGCTTGGTTTGCTGCAGTGATGGGCACAGCAGTTGTGCCCTTGGCCGTGGGGTTTGCCACATTTGCCCAAAAACTCCTCGTGGGCGAAATTTTCTTCGTGCTGTCACTCGTCATTTTTATCATTGCGAGTATTCTTTTTCTAATAAGATTAGTGCGTTATCCATCTGCAGTGTTGCAGGATTTGCGCCATCCGATTGCCGGAAATTTTTTCCCCACCATTCCGATTTCACTGGTGCTTTTTTCTCTGAACTTGCTCAAATTTCGCACGTTCCTTTTCCCCGAAGCCGTGTCACACCAACTGGCCCTATATTTGTGGGCAATTGGCGCACTGGGTATTTACGGATTTGGTTTTGCAATAATTTTACTCACTTTCCGCCATCAAGGGATTGATTTGACACACGCCAACTTCGGTTGGTACATTCCGCCGGTCTCACTGCTGATTATTCCGGTTGCCGGTTTTGAACTGGCGAAACTGTTTCCACAATGGCTTGAATTTACTTTTGGATTTTCGATGATCAGTATGGGAACAGGCTTCTTTCTGTTCTTGTTTGTTGGCGCCATTGTTTACCACCGCTATGTTTACCATGAATTACTGATGAGTAAATTTGCCGCCACCTTTTTTATCGGGTTGGCTCCCACCGCAATTTTGGCAATCAGCCTTTTTAAATTATGGCATCTGCTGCAAGCCGTTGATGTCATGGGACTCGACCCGCATACATTTGAACCGGTGGCCAAATTGGGTATCCTGTTTAATTTTGGTCTGTCATCATGGTGGTTTGTTATGGGCCTCATTATTATTGCGTATTACATTCGTCGCATAGACTTTCCATACGCGTTGTCATGGTGGGCATTCACTTTTCCCTCCGGCGCATTGGCCGTGGCCGCCGGTGTCGCTCGCGAAGTAAGCCATTTCCAGTCTATTGCCATCTTTTACAACATTTCCGTCATTTTTTTACTGGCCGTTTGGCTATTGGTTATCGTTCGCACCAGTATGGGGATGATTTCCGGCAAAATCTTTCTACCGGCACACTAACCATTTGACAATTCTCGCCACAAATCTATACTATAAATGAGAATATTTATCATTTAAGAGGGTTGATGCCTATGAAAAAGTTATTTTCAATATTGCTGATTATTCTTTTTGCCACGGTTGGTTGTGCAACCGGCCAACCACAGCCATCATCCGGCAAACTGAATGTGGTGGCAACCACCACCATCATCGGCGATATTGTGCAGAATGTTGGCGGCGATGCCATCAATTTAACGGTGCTGCTTCCCGTTGGCGCCGACCCGCACAGTTTTTCGCCCACGCCGCAGGATATCACCAAAGTTGCCAAAGCCGACATCATTTTTGTGAACGGGTTTGGGTTGGAACAATTTTTGGGCGATATGGTGGAAAATGCCGCCACCAAAGCGACCATCGTCGAGGTTTCGCAGGGGGTTGAGCCACTGACGCTGGGGAAAGTTGTGGAAGACGGGCAAGTAGAATCGGCAGAAGCCGGACGCACAGACCCCCACACGTGGACATCCCCGGCGAACGCCATCATTTTCGTGCAGAATATCGAGCAAGCACTCGCCGCCGCCGATGCCGCTCACGCTGATACTTTCGCCGCAAACGCCCAAAAATACACCGCCGAATTGACCGCGCTGGATGAATGGGTGCAAGCTCAAATTGATGCCATTCCGCCTGAAAACCGAAAACTGGTCACTGGGCATACGGCATTCGGTTATTACGCGAAACGCTATGGGCTGGAGCAAATCGGCACGGTGATACCCGGATTCAGCACCGCTGCCGAACCGTCCGCACAGGATTTGGCAGCACTGCAAAACACCATCGAACAATATGGCGTCAAAGCCATTTTCATCGGCACAACTGTGAATCCCACCGTTTCGGCCCGCATCGCCGAGGATACCGGCGCGCGGCTGGTTCGGCTGTACACCGGTTCGCTGGGCGAACCGGGCAGCGGCGCCGAAACATATATCGGCTATATCCGGTACAATACCAATGCCATCGTTTCTGCGCTGAAAGAGTGACGCGGCGTGTTTCGTGATGCGTGATGCGTGAAACGTGATGCGTGATGAGTGAAACGTGATAGTGGAAGCAGATAAACCTCATACAATTGAATCTCATTCGATTGCCATTCCGGAAATTCGCGCAGCGAATTATCCGGAATCCACGGCACAAAATTATGGATTCCCGCCTTCGCGGGAATGACATTCCGAGAAGCGATAACGCTGAAAATCAATTGTATGAGTTTCAGATGGTTTCTCGATGAGAAAATAGTTCACGCATCACGTTTCACGCATCGCGTTATTTTTTACCCCCAAAAAGCACCACCTTTCCCCCAAAATTTGCTCAATTCCCCATAACCCGTTACCATTTCTCCACAAAACACAAACAGGAGCATCAAATGGCACGCCGACGCAGAGCCGCAAAAAAACAAACACCCGCATGGTCTCGCTGGGCACTCATCGGCGGGGCGATTTTTGTGCTGGTGGGCATCATTCTGCTGGCCAGACAGCAGTTTTTCCCCACGCCAACACCCACTCTCCAGCCAACGTTCACCGCCACCGCCCAACCGCCCGCCGACACACCCACAGCCACGCCCCGCGAGTCGGCAGTGCAGTTTGGCTACCGGGTAAAAAATGTTCTGCCGCACGACCGGGGCGCATTCACACAAGGTTTGGTTTTTCAGGATGGGATTTTTTATGAAGGTACGGGGCTGTACGGGCGTTCATCGCTGCGAAAAGTGACACCGGACACGGGTACT
>JANTHQ010000042.1 GCA_024762375.1 Anaerolineaceae bacterium | reverse complement strand
GCTTCGGATGTGGGAATGGCGGTGATGTTTTTCAATTGCCTCGATTGCACTTTTTCCCCGATCATATCGACAGCATATCGCGTTGTCGAGCCGGTTCCCAACGCAACGACCATACCATCGCCGACAAATTCTACCGCTTTCGCCGCGGCATTGATTTTTAATTGTTCCGTTTGCATCTATTTCACTCCTAAAACGGTGTGCATTGTCCGGTATTCTAATGCACGTTTTGTCGATAACCAAATTATCGAACCGGGAAGTGAGGCGTGCCTTTGACTGACTTTTGCCGTGTGGTATAATCTCCCCCGACAAAACTATGTGCCACAATCATGTCGGCGCACCGGAGAAAATTTATGACTGATATACCGCAATTCATATCTGTAACCCCCACCGTCCTCGACGAACGGCGGGTAACTGTCAACATAAAAACAGCCAATTTGCCTGAAGTAAACCGGTTGGGCGCGTGTATGGTTAATTTAGACCAGCCACCCACGCCCAATGTTTCGCTCAATTTGGACACGAGCACACCGCCGACGCCGCCAATGCCGCCGGTGGTCGAAAATAGCGCCGACAGCACAGCCGTCGCTGCCCCTCAACCGGCCGACAGCGAACAAATTGATGCTACTCAATTCGAGCAGAGCAAATTTCCCATTGTGGAAGTGAATCTGGTCGATTCGGAAGAAAATTTTGTTGCCCATTCCATGATTATCGAACACCAAGAGCCCGATTTATCTATTACCATGCACATTCGCTCGCCAAAACCGGGTGAAACGTACACCGCATACGCCGAATTGATTTACCATGAAGAACTGGTACACGTGGTCAGCGCACCATTTGTATGGGCAGCAGATGAAATGAACGCACAGTAATGGATACTCTTTCGTCGTTTTTGCCCAATTTTAACTGGTACAGCCTGCTGATTATCCCCGGCTTGCTGGTGGGATTCACCGTGCATGAGCTGGGGCACAGCATCGCTGCCTACCTTCTGGGCGATACGTCGCAAGTTGAAAAGGGCAATCTCACGGCCAACCCGCTCAAACATATGTCGTGGTTGGGTATGATCCTGTTTGTCCTGTTTGGCATTGGTTGGCCCAAACCACTCCAATTCGACCCGAAACATTTTAAAGACCGTTTTTTAGACACGTTGTTGGTATCGCTGGCCGGCGCAACAGCCAACTTTCTGACGAGCGCGATAGTTTTTCTGTTGAGTCTGGTCGCGCTTGCCGGACTTAATTTAACGGGGCAGATTGATGGCAACCAACTGACCAGCATCATCTTTTTTAGCCGCAGTACCGACCCCGCCATTTTCGGCGCCGGTTCGCCGTGGAGCAATCCGCTGGTATGGATTATCGTCATTACCAACCGGGTTTGGGTAGCGAATTTTGTGCTGGCGGTGGTCAGCCTCATCCCGCTGCCGCCGTTTGACGGGTTCACCGCTATTTTAAGCTTTTTGGGCGTCATTCGTCAGCGCCGGCTTGAATCGCTGATTGAAGATAACCCCCAACCGCCGGTATCTCCGGCAGAAATCATCGAACCGAAACCCGTTCCATCCAAAAAAGCCACCATCGCCGAAATTCATTTCCAAAAAGGCGTGGAATATCATCAAAAAAAACAATACGACGATGCCATTGCCCGTTACCGGCTTGCCCTTCAAACCGACCCATCCTTCGGCCCGGCATACGTTAATTTGGGCTTGGCGCACAAAGCCAAAGGACAAATTAAAGAGGCCATCCATGCGCTGCGCGGCGCAACACAACATGCCAGCGACGCCATTTCGCAAAATCAGGCTTGGGCAGAACTGCACAACCTCAACGCCATTCCCGATGTTCCCTCGGTGCGCGCGTCGTCCATCTCGCCCGACAGCAGTGGCACCATTCCGTGGACCAATACCAAACCGACCCCCAACTGGACTGCACTCGGTGTGGGACTGTTATTATTGGTGCTCATGTTCAGTTGTCCACTGATAATGCTCTTGTTTGAGCTTGCCACCAGTGCACATTAGCGAAAAAACACATTCTTCATTAAAATGGGCTTCCCAAAACGGATAGCCCGTTTTTTAATTTTGAAAAAGGATTTGTAATTATGGTAAAAATTATCACCGATTCAACCTGTGCGCTTTCGTCGGAATTTTTGGAAGAACGAGATATTGATGTGGTTCACCTGAAAGTTAATTTCGGTGAAACAGAAAGTTACGATGAATTGACTGGCATCACCAATGCCGAATTTTACCGCCGGTTGACCACCGAAAAAGTTTTTCCGTCAACCTCGCAGGTGCCGGTGGGAGAATTCAAAGTGGCGTATGAACGCGCCGCTCGCGCCGACGACGAAATTTTGGTACTCACCCTCTCCGGCAAATTGAGCGGCACTTATGGCGCCGCGCTGACAGCAGCAAAAATGCTCCCGGAACTGTCCATCACAGTGTTCGACAGTTTGTCGGTGGCGCTGGGATTGGGGCTATTGGTCGCCACTGCATCCGATATGGCTCGCGCGGGTGCATCGGTGGCAGAAATTGTCCCCCATCTGGAGCAGATGCGCAGCAACACCCACATTTATTTTATCGTGGATACACTGGAATATCTGCACAAAGGCGGGCGTATCGGCGGTGCGGCGGCATTTTTCGGCGGCATTTTAAACATCAAACCAATTTTAACCTTTGTGGACGGCGAAATTGAAGCCATCGACAAAGTCCGCTCCAAACGCAAAGCCGTGGCACGCATTCTTGAATTGCTGACCCAAGCCATACCCGACCCCAACCAGTCCGTGCAGGTTGGCGTGATGCACGCTGTCGCAGAAGAGGATATGTTGGCTTTGCAAGAAAAACTTTTGGCGACATTTCCAAATCACACCCGCGTCATCGCCGGCGAAATCAGCCCGGTGCTGGGCGCACATGGCGGGCCGGGGTTAATCGGCGCAGGCGTAATTCCCAACCCGACCAACTAGCACCACCCATCCGGCGCATCTATCTTTAAACCTGTGTGTTTCATACATAGATGCCGCCACCACAGAGCACACGTTATGACGGCATACCCAAACGAAAAAGAACTGGTTGAACGTGCAAAATCTGACCCGGAAGCTTTTGGCATTTTATATCAGCGATATGTCAACAAAATTTACACCTATATCTATTATCGCACCGGAAACCAGCACGATGCCGAAGATTTAACCGCGAAAGTCTTCCACCAGGCGTTAAACCACATTGAACGTTACAAAGACCGCGGCCATCCTTTTTCGGCATGGCTTTATCGCATCGCACACAATTTGGTCGCCAATTGGCACCGCGACCAAAAAAAGCGGCAAACTGTGGCGCTGGACGACGCAAAAGAGTTGAACAGCGACGAAAAAACCAGCCCGTATCACAATACGGTCAAAAACGAAGCCACAGCCATTTTGTTAGAGGCTATCCAGCAGTTGCCGCCGGTGCGCCAGCAATTGCTGATTTTGAAATTTATTGACGGCCTGTCCAATGCTGAAATCGGCGAAATTTTGCACCGCAGCGAAGGCGCCGTCAAATCGCTGTACCACCGCACCCTGGTTTCGCTGAAAGATATGCTGAAAGAGCACCCGGAACTCATTGAACCGTTAGAACATGGCTATGACCGTTAGACTTGTCACCGACAGCACTTGCGACCTACCGGACGCATGGTTGGAAAAATACAATATTTCCATCGTCCCCATTAGCATCCACTTCGGCACCGAAGCCTTTTTGGAAAATGTCACCATCGGGCCGGAAACGTTTTATGATAAAGTGCTCCACGGCGGGATTTTTCCAAAAACATCGCAACCCGCCGTCGGCGAATTTCTGTCGGTGTACAAAAAATTGGCCGCAGAAACACCCGATGCCGAAATTCTATCGGTTCATATTGGCGCAAAACTGAGCGGCACCTTTCAAAGCGCAAAACTGGCCGCAGAACAGGCCGCCGGTGTCGTGAAAGTACACGTTATTGACAGTATGGCGGGCTCAGCCGGGTTGGGGTGGATGATGGCCGAGGCAGGCAATCTCGTCGCGCGGGGAAAATCTGCCGCCGAAATTCGCTCCATTTTGGAGGCCAAACGAGAATCGATTGCCATTTATTTGGCGTTGGACAACTTGAAATTCGCCCAGTTGAGCGGGCGGGTGGGAAAACTGGCAGGATTTGTCAGCTCGGTGTTGAATATCAAGCCGATTGTCAGTTTGAATGGCGGGTTGCTGGCAGCCAATCATCGCGCCCGCAGCATCGATAACGCCCTGAAAAAAATCGTGGATTTGACGGTTGCCAAAATGGGCAAAACACCGGTAAACATCAGTGCCATTCACGCGCTGAATCCGGACCGAGCACAGTTGTTGCTGGATATGGCGCGAGCCCGATTGAACGTGAAAGATTCATTCATTGGGGATTTGTCTATCGCCGTGGCAGGTCATTTGGGGCCCGGCACCGTCGGGCTGGTAGCTTATCCAACAGAAGATTATCCGAAATAAAAGGTGACTTATGCCGTACAAAAACTTTATTACCGAAGTTTTATCGGCCCACGCAGACCAATTGCTGAATAAAAATGACCGCGACCCCGATTACGTGCGGTTATTCCCCCAGCACCGCGATTTGCCGTCGCTCCTTTCGCTGGCAGCGCAGGTAAAATCGGCGTTGGAACCGGTCGCCCCGGCGGCCACTTTTACCGACCGGCTGCACGCCGATTTGTTGGCGGCGGCGCAATCGCGGCAGCATCCCCAAAACTCGTCGGCCACGTTAATGACATCACCCATTGTCATTTCTTCTATTGTGGGCGGGCTACTGGCCATCGCCGGGATTTTTCTTTTTGTGCGTAACCAAATGCAACAAAAAAATCCGGTCTAATTTATCTTTATTTTTTATTTTTGGAGATTTTTATGAATATGCGTTATAGCAAGATTTCAGGATGGGGGAAGTATGTCCCCGAAAAAGTGCTGACCAATTTCGATTTGGAAAAAATGGTAGATACCAGCGATGAATGGATTACCCAGCGCACCGGCATCAAAGAGCGGCATATCGCGGGAGACGATGAAACCACATCAACGATGGCGGTTGCCGCCGCACGGAAAGCGCTGGATGTGGCGGGTCTCACCCCTACCGACCTTGATTTGATTATCGTGTCCACCTCCTCCCCCGACCATCTGGTGCCGATTGTGTCCAGCACAGTGCAGCACCAACTGGGCGCAACCTGCCCGGCGTTTTCGGTGGTGACCGGCTGCACCGGTTTTGTGTACGGGCTGGCAACCGGCCACCAGTTTATCGCCACGGGCACGTATGACCATGTGCTGGTCATCGGGGTAGAATTGATTACCCGGTTCATCGATTGGTCAGACCGCAACACATGTGTACTTTTCGGCGACGGCGCCGGGGCGGTGGTACTCTCGCCGAGCAATACCCCCACCGGTGTTAAAGCGATAGACCTCGGCTCCGACGGGGCAAAAGGGATGAGCCTGACCGTGCCCGGGCTGGGTTCGGCAATGAAAATTGACCACGATATGATTGAACGCGGCGACCACTATTTGAAAATGGATGGCCCCACGGTTTTTAAATTTGCTACCCGGGTGATGCCGCGCTCGACACTGAAAGTACTGGAAAATGCAGGGATGACCATCAACGATGTTGACCTGCTCATTCCGCATCAGGCTAATGCCCGCATTGTGGATTTGGCTGTGCGACGGCTCGGCATTTCGCCGGATAAAGTTTTTCTGAATTTGCAGAAATACGGCAACACGTCTGCCGCTTCCATACCGCTGGCACTGGTCGAGGCGTATGAAGCGGGACGCATCAAAGAAGGCGACCACGTCTGTATGGTCAGTTTCGGTGCGGGGCTCACATGGGCAAGCGCTGTGGTTCAGTGGGGTCAACCGCTGGGCGACACTGCGGAAATTGTGGATGAAGATTTGGTGTGGGATATCGATGCTTTGCGGCGGCGATTGGCGAGAGCATCAACCAGCGCCCGCGTAAAAGCGCGCACCCTGATGGAAGAAACATCATACAAAGCCAGTTTGCTGATGCTGCCGCTGTACACATCGGTGGGGCGGCGGTTGCCGTGGAAACGCAATAAATCAACTGACAAATAAATTTTGGTGACGTTTGCCGGTTTCTGTCCAAAAAACGTCAACACACCCTGTTAAACAAAGGACGGCGAATTATTCATTCGCCGTCCTCTATTTTTGTCATTATCCCGTTCCGCATTACACATTTTTTTGAGCCCGTTCCGCCGCGCGGACCGTTTCCAGCAAAACTTGGTTGAAAAACCGATTTAACCGGCGATACAATTGCGGGTTTGTCGCATCAATCGCCTGCGAATCAAATGTGGCGTTGATGATGGTATCCTGAAAGAAATTGAATGTTGCTACCGTCTCACAAATGGACATGCCATGCCGCGCCGAAAATTCGCCGTATGTCTGCCCGATATTCCGCGCCCGTGTCAGCACGTCTTTCCCCTCCGCCCCCGACACATATTGAATGGTCAATCGCAGCAACTCCTGCCCCGATTCGCGCATCGCTTCTTTTTGCGCATCCACCACCGCCAGTTTTTCGCGGTGAACCGGCTGGCTGGCATCTGCCGGTGGCAGGGTGGAAATTGCATCCCGCACCGCTTGCCGCGCTGCTGTCGCCACCGCATCTTCAGGCTCGCCCTGATTCATTTTCGCAATAAAAGCCAACAATTCATCTCGCCGAAAGCGCCGGTGTCCCCCCGGGGTGCGATAATGCGGCACATATCCCTTCTCTGCCCAACTGCGCAGTGTCAGCGGATGCACCCCCAGTAGTTTGGCCGCCTGTGTAATTCCCATTAATTTTGCCGGTTCATTCATACCCAACTCACGAGACATGTCATAATTTTTGATGACATTTATCACTATTTATTTTCTGCAAACGGTATTACAGTGTGACTGTTAAATTCATTATATGATTTTAAGCGTTTTTTAATGTTAATGTTATATGATTTTAAGGGTTTTTTGCGGAACGTGCGCCACCAAATTATAATGCTTCCGCTAAAAGCACACAAATACCCGCCCGAAAAAATATCTCGATGGGGAACCGTATGCACATTTTAACCGTTGGCTTGAACCACAAAACCGCCTCTGTCTCGCTCCGAGAAAAATTGTCGTTCAGCTCCGCAACGTTATGCGCCTTTTTAGACCACCTGGACGAACCCGGCCACAACACTGCCATCCGAGAAACAACCATTCTTTCCACTTGCAACCGGCTGGAATATTATGCCCTCACCCACCACCCCGACATTGCTTTTCGCGAAATTGTCACCCAGTTGAGCCAGACTTTCAATATCTCCCCCGCCGAATTTGAACCGCATCTGTATCAGTTGCAGGACGACGCTGCCATCGAGCACCTGATGCGTGTGGCGTGCGGGCTGGATTCGCTGGTGCTGGGCGAAGCGCAAATTTTGGGGCAGGTGGCATCGGCACATCAATCCGCTCAAGCCCATGGCAGCAGTGGCAAAATTTTGGGGCGACTCTTCGACATCGCAATTCATGCCGGAAAACGGGCTCGCACCGAAACAAACATCGGCGTGAACCCCGCGTCGGTCAGTTCGGTGGCGGTACACGCGGCGATGGATTTTCTGGGAAATTTGGCTGAAAAAACGGTGATGGTGCTCGGTGCGGGAGAAATGGGAATGTTGACCCTTCAATCTGCCGCAAAATTCGGTGCGCAGAAATTCATCGTGGTCAATCGCACCCGCGAAAACGCCGAAAAACGCGCCGCCGAATGGAACGCCCAGCCGCTCACTTTCGATGAAATTGAATCCGGATTGCGTCAAGCCGATTTGGTAATTTCTGCAACCGGTGCGCCGCACACAGTTCTACACCGCGAAACTGTCGCCGGGGTGATGGCACAGCGCCCCCACCGCCCGTTGATGATTGTTGATATCGCCCTGCCGCGAGATGTGGACGACGATGTGACAGAAATTTCCGGCGTGCGGCTGTACAATCTGGACGATTTGCAGCATCAGGTGGCAGACAATATTCAAGCCCGACGCGGCGAAATCCCCAAAGTTGAAACCATCATCCGCGAAGAAATGGCCACTTTCGGCAACTGGTATCGTGCACGCAATGTTGTGCCGACCATCGCCGCATTTCGGCAACAAATTGATACCATCCGCCAGCAAGAATTGGAACGTGCGCTAAAACGTCTGCCGGATTTGGATGACCGGCAGCAAGCCGTTATCGCCGAATTGGCACACCGGTTGACCAATAAATTTCTGCACCATCCCACCATCCGCCTGCGCGCCGAAGCCGCCAACGGCAACGGGGTGGAATATGCGCACGCACTGCACGAACTTTTCGCGCTGGAAACACCCTCACACACCGAGTAACCATTATGGACACTATCACTTTTGGCACGCGCGGCAGTGCGCTGGCACGCCGCCAAACCGACACCGTGGCGCAATTGCTGCACCGACATTTCCCCCATCTGAAAATCGAAACGACCGTTTTTACCACCCGCGGCGATAAAGAACTCTCCAAACCGCTGCCCGAAATTGGCGGCAAAGGGTTATTCACCGCCGAACTGGAAGCCGCGCTGCGCAGTGGCGAAATTGACCTCGCCGTGCACAGCCTGAAGGACCTCCCCACCGAAGACCCGCGGGGGCTGACCATCGGCGCGGTACTGCCCCGTGAAAATCCCGCCGATGTGCTGGTGAGTCGCGCTGATTTCACGTTGACCGACCTGCCGCGCGGCGCAACCGTCGGCACCAGCAGCCTGCGGCGTGCATCGCAATTGCTTGCCCGTCGCCCCGATTTGAAAATTATTTCGCTGCGCGGAAATGTGGATACCCGCGTCAAAAAAGCGCTCAATCCCGATGGCGAATATGATGCTATCGTTTTGGCTGCAGCCGGATTGAACCGGATGGGACTGTCGGCGCACATCAGTCAGATTTTACCGTTTGGGGTGATGCTCCCCGCACCGGGTCAGGGCGCAGTAGCGGTGCAGTGTCGGGTGGAAGATGCCGACACCCGCCGTCTGCTGACAGAAATCCACCACCCGCCGACGCTCGCCGCAGTAACTGCCGAGCGCGCATTTTTGGCGGGTCTGGGCGGCGGATGCAGTATTCCGGTCGGCGCGCTGGCAACTCAAAGCGGCGATACGCTCACCGTGCGGGGGATGGTGGCCGCCGCCGATGGCTCTCGGCTCATCCGGGTGACACACAGTGGCGCAGCGGCAAACGCGGCACAACTCGGCGCAGAATTGGCGGAGATGGCGCTGGCAAAAGGCGCGGCAGACATTTTGGGAGGCTCGTATGCCTGATGGTCTGCACGGCAAACGGGTGCTGGTCACCCGCGCGGCGGGTCAAAATGCCAAATTGAGCACCGCACTGGCGGAACGCGGCGCAATTCCGGTAGAATTTCCCACCATCCGCATCGTCTCACCTGCCGATTTTTCGCCACTGGATGATGCCATCGCCGCACTGGATTCATTCGATTGGCTGGTGCTGACCAGCGTCAACGGCGTGATTCACTTTTGGCTGCGATTGCGCGCCGCGCAGAAATCCGCCGCCGATTTGCAATCGCTGAAAATTGCCGCCGTGGGGCCCGCCACCGCCGCCGAATTGCAGAAACTCGGCGTGCGGGTTGACCACATCCCCCCAAAACACGTGGCGGAAAGTTTGCTGGCAACCCTGCCCATTTCGGCGGGCGAACGGGTGCTGTACCCCACCTCTGACATTGCGCGGGGTGTGCTGGAAAAAGGTCTGCGTGAAAAAGGGGTCAGCGTGCAGCGGGTGACGGCCTATCGCACCGAACCGGTCACCGACGCGGGCAATTTGCCCGAAATTCTGCCCACGCTGGATGTGCTGACCTTCACCAGCGCGTCCACCGCGCGGAATTTCGCCGCCCTGCTGAACGGCGAATCGCTTGAAGATAAAATTGTCGCCTGCATTGGCCCCATCGCCGCCGAAGCCGCTCGCTCGGCTGGGTTGCCGGTGCATATCGTGCCGCAAACATACACCATCGCCGGAATGGTTTCGGCGCTGGAAGATTATTTTAAGAAAAACAGTCCACAGATACACACAGATTAACTCAGATTTAA
>JANTHQ010000041.1 GCA_024762375.1 Anaerolineaceae bacterium | reverse complement strand
CGACACCGGCGTAACCCTGCATTGGGAATTTCCGGCCGTGGGTATCACTTCTCGTTTTGTGGATAACCGGCCATTCAGTGTGCTGACGATGGACGGCTTTCCCCCTGCCGGTACATCCGGCGCACCGAGCTTGCCCCGTGCCGGTACACTGATTGGACTTCCGCAGGGCGGCACAGCCACAGCAAAAATTACCGCCATCCAAACCGAAACCATCACCCTGCCCGCGCCACCGTTGCCCGCCGCCACATTCGCCGCGGTGGGAAATCCGCCGCAATCCGTTGAAACCATCGTGCCCGACCGCACGCTGTACGGGCAAAATGCATTCTTCCCCGCCGAGCCCATCGTGCTGGAAAACCCGCAGCAAATCCGTTTCCAGCGGGTTTCCCGATTGACCGTGAACCCCGTGCGGGTAAACCCGGTTTCAGGGCACGCGGTCGTCATTCGTGCCATTACTGTGCGCGTTTCGTTCACCGCCGCACCATTACCGCGCACTGCCGCCATCCCCGCTACCGACCCCATCTCGGAGGCAGTGACTCGATCGCTCGCAAACCCCGATGCTGCCCGGTGGCAACTTTCGCCAACCCTGCGGGAATCATCACAGGCCGACGCCACTGTCCCCGAAATAAAAATCACCATCGACCGCACCGGATTGTATGCGCTTTCGTATGCCGATTTGTCCGCCGCCGGACTGGCTGTGGACACACTCGACCCGAATCAGTTGCAATTGCGCCACGGTTTTCCGCGCCAAACGGTCTCTATTTGGGCGGAAGGGGGAGCGGACGGGCGATTTGACCCCGCTGACCGTGTCCTTTTTTTTGCCGAACCCACCTTCAGCCGCACAACCGATGACGATGTCTATTTTCTATCGGTGGCAGAAAACGTCACCCGCCCCCTGTCTGCCGTTGATGATGACCCGTTGCCGTTCAAAACATATCTGCCGCTGATATCGCGGTCGTTCATCCCGGTTGAAAATTTACCGGCCGGCGCAGCGCAATTCTCGGTCACGGCGGAAGAAAATCGGCAATATGAATCGCATTACCCCGATTGGCAGGGTGATCATTTTTTCTGGCAGAAATTAGATATGCTGTCAGACCGCGATATCACCGTCCCGCTGACCGTGGATCATCCCCAAAATGGCACGGCGATAGCAACCGTATGGCTGCAGGGTTTTACAGCCGGTGCGCACCACGTGCAGGTGATGGTCAACGGGCACACAGTCGCCGATGAAACGTGGAGCGGCCAGACGGCACATGTTATCACCGCCACAGTTGCGAGTGGCACGCTTCACCATGGCGAAAACAGCGTGCGGGTGTCGCTGGCAAATGGTTCTGCGGGTGCGGTTTGGTTTGATGCGGTTCAATTGGATTACCCGGCTCGGCCTGTCGGCGGCGGGGAATTGCTTTTCCGCGGCGCGAGCAGCCCACACGCATACACGTTCGACGGGTGGCAAAACACCACGCCATTTGTGCTGGATGTGACCGAACCGTTTTCTGCCACACGGTTGAAAAATGTATCGTTGGCGGCAAATGGCACGCTCAGTATCGGTGACCAGTCGGATGGGGAGCATCGCTATTTTGTGGCGGCGGAAAGTGCTGTCAGAATGCCAAAAAGTGTGCAACTCGCTTTGTCATTGAGCGACCCGGCGGCCGGTGCGGATTATATCATCATCACCCACCCCGATTTTGCCGCAGCCGTTGCGCCACTGGCGGCACATCGAGCGGCGCAGGGCTTGCGGGTGTCAACAGTGGATGTGCGAGCAATTTACGATTCGTTTGGCGATGGGCGTGTTTCGCAGGATGCCATCAAAACGTTTTTGGCGCATGCATTTTCCAGTTGGTCTCCCCCTGCACCGGCGTATGTGTTGTTGGTCGGCGACGGACACTATGATTTTAAAGATTATCTGGGTTGGGGAAATCCGAATTTCTTGCCGCCATTTTTGGCGCCGGTGGATCCGTGGCTCGGCGAAACGGCGGCAGACAATCGGTATGTCACGTTGACGGGCAATGATAATTTTCCGGATATGGCCATCGGGCGATTGCCGGTCAATTCTGCGGCAGAGGCGGCTACGGTTGTGGACAAAATTTTGCAATACGAGACGAATCCGCTAGCCGGGTTTTGGCGGACAAAAGAACTGCTGGTGAGCGACAATTGCGATGCAGCAGGTAATTTTTACAATTTTAATGATTTCATATATAATAACTCATTATCTCTTTTATCCCCTGCGCGCTTTTATTATCCTCAAGACCCCGGCGCGCGGTGTGCATACACCGATACACTACTGTACGGTGACATTTCATCATTGCGTACTGAATTTCTACAAGCGTTCAATGACGGCGCTGGCATAATTGCATTTTCCGGACATAGTTCGTGGCATCAATGGGCCGGTGGTATTCGAACCACCGATGAAGGAACCCCCGTTGCGGAAGAGCCAGTCTTTCGATGGAGCCAAAATCCTGCCGAAAATGATGTGCTCGGATTGGTCAATGGTTATCGCTTGCCGGTTATTTTGGGGCTCACATGTTTTACCGGGTATTTTCAGCATCCGGAGTATCCTACGTTGGATGAAAGTGTGCTGCGCCAATCGAGCGGCGGAGCGGTGGCAGTGTGGGGCGCAACCGGACTCGGCGTGGCTACCGGGCATGACCAATTGCAGGCAGGGTTCTTCGATGCTTTGATAGATGACGGCGAACGAAATCTCGGCGCATTGGTGCTGGCGGGCAAAGCGCAACTATTTGCCAACGGGTTCAATCAGGATTTACTGGACACATTTACATTGTTCGGCGACCCGGCATTTACGGCCAATGTCACCATCGGGCCACTGACAAATTTTGTATACCTTCCGCTGCTTCTTCGTGATGGCGGGTAGAGATTGGGGGTTTAAGGTTGGCGTAATTCCTGGTCAAATTTGATATCGCCAACCGTGACCCAATTATCTCTAGGAGGATTGTATGTCAGTTTCAACCCGTTTATCTAAAAGCTTTGTTTTAATAGCCTTTGCTATGGCACTGATTATGGCGTTGGTATTGGTGTTTTCGGCAACTGTAACTTCTGTCGAGGCGCAGAAAGACAAACCAACCCCCACTACCGGTGCTCAAGTAACCCCCACGGCAAACGTTCAAGCAACGCAGACCGCTGTGGCCGCTGCCGATGCCAATGCTGACGCAGCGGCAGCGGCAGCCGCCGCCGATGCCGGCCCCGCAGTCCCCGAACCGGCAACGATGACCTTGCTGACATTGGGATTGGCCGGGATGGCCGGAGCGGCGATCAAACGTAGGAAAAAAGGGGATAAAACCATCGACACAGATGGAAGTTAATTGGAACATTTGCATGATTCCCTCCATGTGCATTACACTATAATAAATTTTGTGGAAAACTTTAAAATTCATTTGGAGGAGAGCATGCCACTCTCGAAACCTGCATTTAATAGCATCCTGTTGGTAGCAATTGTGGTGATTTTATTGATGGCGGTGGTTGTGTTGCTGCCAACCATCGCCACACCCGTCGCGGCACAAGGTCCTGTTGTGCCACTGGGCATCACCCCCACGCCGACAGCGATCACCTCTACCGGCACGGGGCCTGGCCCTGCAATCCCCGAACCGACCACCATGACCCTGTTGGGGTTGGGGCTTGCCGGGTTGGCAGGCGCGGCATTTAAGCGCCGAAAATAGGTAACATGAAAAAACAGAACATTCTTTTTAATGCGGTAATTGTACTTTTGCTGACGGCATTATTTTATCCAACGTGGCGATGGGTTGGCGGTGAGTGGCTGTCGAACCCGTATTACAGCCATGGGATATTGGTTATCGCTGTTTCGGCGTACCTGTTATGGCGAACCGCTCGGCAAATACCTTCTCCCGCACCCGATAACCGCGCTTTGGTGGCGCTTGTCGGCTTTGGCGGGTTATATCTCTTCTTTTCCAACCGACACACATTTTATCTCTCGGCATTTGTTAGTGTGATTATGGTTGCCAGCGTGATTTGGCTACTGTGGGGATTACCTGTCCTGCGGCGCGTGGCCTTCCCGCTGGCATTTTTATGGCTGGCAATCCCCCTGCCGATTGTCGAACGCGCTACTTTGCCTCTATCGCTGTGGGCGGGAAAGGCTTCAACCACACTGGTGCGCTGGTTGGGGCTCGATGTGGTGGTCAACGGCGCAGCGGTTCAACTGCCGAACACCACCCTCACCATTGGCGCACAGTGCAGCGGTATCAATTCTATCATCGCCCTGCTGACGCTGACCGTGCTGGCGGCATATCTGCTGCGCGGGCCATGGTGGGGTAAATTTGCGCTGGTGGCATCCGCTGTTCCGTTGGCAATTTTGGGCAACGTGCTGCGTATCGCCAACCTGTTGGTAGTTGCCCGATTTTGGGGCATCGATACCGCATTCGATTTTTACCACAATTATGCAGGCGGCATCTTTTTCGTGCTGGTTGTCCTGCTGATGTACCCCCTCTCAAAGGCATTACAATGCAAAACTCTGCGCTGGGACGTTTTATAGCCGTCGCTGTGCTGGCTGCGGTTGCGTTGGGGGTGTATCTCCCGCGGCTGCTTGCCGGTTCGGGGAGTGGTGAGCCCGAATATTGGGCTGATATCGATTACTGGCAAACAACCAATCGCCGCCAAACCGTTATCGCTCAAATGCCCATCGACATGGTCGCCGGGCTGGATACCATCCCGCTGGAATTGGGAAACTGGCGCGGCGAAGATGTTCCGCAAACCAATGTGGAAGTTTTCATCTTGCTGGAACCGGAACAGTATGTGCAGCGTCGCTATCAGGATGATGCCGGTCACATCATTTGGTTGACCCTCATCGGTAGCCACAAAAGCCGTAGCTTTCACGCGCCCGATTTGTGTTATGATGCCGATGGTTGGCTCACCGATATGGCATCACGGGCGATTTCCCTACCGGAAGGTGGCGAAATTTTCGGTTTGCTGCTCGATGCCGAAAAAGGCGATGTTCGGCAGCGGTCATTCTATTTCTATCTGATGCCGCCCGATGACCCCACCGGTGTGACGCTGGTGCGGCTCACTTCGCCGCAATATGGCAGCGAAAATGACTCCGCAGAACTCTATCGTGATTTTTTGAGCCAACTTTTCCGAAAGGCCGCTTAATGATTCGTCGTTTGATTTTTGTGCTGGCAAGCGTGTTTCTGCTGGCAGCCTGTGCCATAGCCGAAACGCCCTCTCCCACAGCCACGCCCCCACCGAAAATCGGTTCGTGCGCTTTGGGTGAATTTTCAACCGACGAAGCAGCAATTACGGCGGTACTGAATGCCGAAGGGCAGTTGGTGGCAGAAAAAAACATCAACATGCTGATGAACCTGTGGGCGGCGGATGCTGTGGTATCCGACGTGATGCACACCCCAAATGACCCCGCTGATGACGACCACTGGCGGGGTGCCGATGCCATCCGGCAGCGATATGTTTACCGGGTATTTCCCGGCGCGCCATCCGAAGCACACCCGAAAACGCTGGAAATCGCCGTTTCCGGCGCGGAAGCGGTGGTAACCGGCACCACCCGCATCGGTGATGAGGTGTCTCCCGGCGGCGATCGCTGGCAACTTCGGCGAGTGGAAAATTGCTGGATTATTCTGGGACTTGAATTTAATCGCGAATCATAGTAAAATTAGCGTAAATTCAGCCAACCGGAGGACTCTCTATTGGGGATAGCAAAATTGAAGCCGCTGGCAATTGTGCTGGTGCTGGCAGTGGTTGCGCTGCTGGCAGCAGTTGGCATCTTACGAAGGGATGACTTCGAGGCAGCACAATTACCGACACCAACCCTTACGGCGGATGCAGTGCCGTCCCCCACCCAATTGCCTTCCCCCACGACAATCCCCCCCGAAGATATTGTTGCCACGGTGAATGGTGAACCCATTTCTCGAATGGAATGGGAAACCGCTGCCAAAATTGATGCTGCGCTGAACGAACTATCGGGGTTTCCACCACCAAGTGCCGAATCGACACTGGATGGTTTGGTCAACGAACGGTTGATTTTGGCGCAGTCAGATGTTGTGCCAAATGCAATTTCTGATACAGATGCAGAAAATCGATTGCAGGCACTTTTAAAAACTCGGAATATTGACGAAAATACACTGTCGCAGACGCTGGTGAACACTGGTGTGAGTTACGATGATTTACTGGCACGGGTAAAACGATTGATGGTGATGGAATCAACCATCAATCGTGTGCCCGATAAAACTGATCATGCGACATGGTTGGCGCAACTGCGGGCAAATGCCGAAATTGGGCTGTACCAGCCGTTGGCAGTTTCGCAGGTGGCAAATATAGCCACGTCCCAGCCGAAAACGGCTACCCCAACCCTGCCCGGTGTGGAAGAAGGTTCAACGTGCAGTACTTGCGGCAAAAAAGCCACCGCCACACCGACCGCGCCCGCGCCCACCCCCGATTTGCCGGTCGCGCCACTGCCCGGCAATCGTGCGCCAATGTTCGCGCTGAACCGGCTGGATGGCGAATCAGTTTCGCTGGAGGATTTGCGCGGCAAGCCGACAATCATCAACTTTTGGGCAACATGGTGTCCGCCGTGCCGTCAGGAATTACCCGTGCTGGAAAACACATTCAAAACATACCGCGAGCAAATTAATTTTGTGGCGGTTAATCTGCGAGAATCATCGGGGACTGTTCAGCCTTTTGCCGACAAAATGGGGCTGACTTTCCCTATTTTGCTGGATACCGATAGCGCTGTGTCACAACTCTATCAGGTACGCGGCATCCCTACGACACTGTTTTTAAACGCGAATGGTGTTGTGGTAAACCGCCATGTTGGACCTTTGGATAAACAAACAATAGAAGGATATCTGTTGCCATTACTGACAGATGAAAATTAGCTGCCGGCATTGAACGGCCGGATTCAATTTTCACAATTGCGGGAGGAACGCATGCGAACTTACATACTCAACATTTTTCGGGCGATTGTAATTTTGGCGAATGTGCTATTGCCATTGAACCCAGTGGTGGCGTACGCTGCCTCGGCGAGAGATGACATTTCGCAACCGGCACGAATTGCCCCGGCACCGATTGCCACTGCGCCACTGTCACCGGATGTATTTCGGGCGAACGACGATTTGTTGGCACGGTATTTGCCGATAGCCGATTCTGGGTCGGTTGATGGCAATACGGAAAACCGTACAGTCGTGCCCACTTCAGTGGAAACAGCCATCACGCCACCGAAAAGTTTGACGCTTTCTGCGCCTGATATTGTGCAAAAATTTGGCGCACCTGCCGCGAATCCGTCGCTGGCAACGAATGACACAGTCACAACCGATATTCTGCCGGCATGGTTTGCGTTACCAACGACCGAAAATGCGGATGTGTCCACGGCACCTGCCGGCGATTTGCTGCCCGCATGGTTCAAAACTGATACCGGCACAGACAGCGCCGGTACCTCCCCCGCGATGCCCATCGCGCCCCGCGAAAACCGCACCGATGCCGCCAACACCATCATCCCGCAGGTGCAGGTAACGGTCGAAGCACCGCCCAGTGTCAGCGAAGGCAATCCCGCGGGCGATGTTTATACCGTTACCGTGCACAATGGCAGTGCTTCCTCTATCGCTAGCAATTTTTATATTACTGCAACTATTCCCGCGCTGGGGTTTGCCTATGTGTCGGGCAGTGCGTCACTTTCTTCCGGCGGCACGCCTATTGACGTTACCGACGGTTACACTAACCCGCTGGTGGTGTGGACGCCGTCTACTGCGTTTGATTTGGCGCCGGGCGACACTGTGGTGCTCACCTTCCGCATGACCACCGATGAAAACGCTGTCTCCGGTCAGCGGTTGGATGTGAATGCCGTGTACGAGAGTCAGGGGACACCCGGCAGCAATAACGGCGGAGTGAATGTCACCGTCGGGCGGGGGAATTTGGTCATCAGCAAAAGCCCATCGAACCAAAACGCCACCTATGGCGATATTGTCAGTTGGGATGTGGAAGTTGCCAATACCGGTTTGGGCGATGTGTATTCCGTTACTATCGGCGATATTCCCGGTGTGGGATTTACGAATGTAGATACGTCTCAAAATCCCGGTTTCATCTCACAACTGGCTATCGGCGAGCGTCGCAGTTTCCCCGTCACGGCGACGGTCAACAGTTGTTATAGTCTGACCAATGTTGCCACGAGTGACTGGAGCATCGGGAATGAAGATGGAACCGGCACAGCCACCGACCCGGTTTCCGATACCACCGACATCACCTACCAACTGGTTCCGCCGAGCCTATCGCTGGCAAGCAATTCGCTGGCGTTTGACTATTGCACCCCGGCGGCGCAAACAGTGGTTGTCACCGTGACGAACAGCGGCGGTGCAGCAACCAACTTTGTGCTCGACAGCAGTTTGGAAAACCAGCCGTTTAACGTGAGCAACGTTTCGGCGGGGTGGACGTATGATGGCAACGGCAACTTTACCCCTACCGACGGCGTGGTGACCACCACGATGGTCCTTTCGTTTGATGTAACCCCCACTTTCGATGTGTGCAGCAGCAACGATGGCGGCATTTCGTTCAATGCCCGTTTCACCGACCCCTGCGATTTGCCATTCAATGGACCGAGTACCACCGTCAATTACACCTATGCCAACGGCGAACTGCCGTCACTGACGGTAACCAAATCGGCGGATAGAGATGTCACCTACACCGGCGATGTGATGAATTTCACCGTCGATTTCAATGCGCAGAACACCCAAAACATCAACGGTGATATTGTTATTACCGATACCGTTCCGGCGGCGATGGCAATCAATGCCTTCACCCCAACGGTGGGTAGTGTGGTTCAAAATGGGAATGAGTTGGTTTGGACAATCTCATCCGGCAATGCAGCCAGTTTGAGCGGGCAGTTGCCCATCAACGTGACAGTGCTGGATACCGGCGGTGTGTGTGCGGCGAACAATATTGCCGACAACACCGTTGAAGCGCGTGCGGGGGTGACGTGCGACGGTTGCCCCGATTTAACGGCATCCGCCAATGCCAGCGTGATTGTTCAGAACGCACCGGTGGGTAACTTGGACAAAACCGTTACCTCTGACGGACAGGTATGCGGTGTGTTGAATGTTGCCAACACCTATGCCATATCCATCACCGATTGGAGCAATATCGTTTTCACAGAAACACTCGGCACACGTGATGGTGTCAGCGGATTGCAGTATCAAGCCGGTACGCTGCAAGTGCTGGTTGGTGGAACCGATTATGCTGGGAGTGTCAGCATTGTTCAAACCACACCTCAACTAATTTTAGATTTAAGCGGATTAACGGCGGCGGGTGCGCCCACCGGCACCAACGTTCAACTTGAAATTGATTATGATATTTTCGCGCCTGATTCGGTGCTGAATGGCGCACCGGCTTTGCGATTTTTCGATTGGTCGGAACTGTATGTGCCCGGTTCCGGGGCGCAAAGTTGTACCGGCGACGACACCTTCTACCAAGGCGCGTGGATTGACCTCCAGCGCGCCGACCTGCAAATTGACATTGACCCCGGCACAACCGTCGGTTGCGCGCCGACCATCGTCACCCTCACCGTCAGCGATGATAATTTGGCTGCCGACAATCTGGTGGCGAATAATATCGTGGTGACATACACCGTCGGTTCCCCCGATTTTGACAGCATCGATTGGGGCAGTATGAGTTATGGTGGCGGGTTTGCCGGAAATCCGGTGACGGTTGTTTCCGGTTCGAATACCATCACCTGGACATTTACCAACCCACTGACTCAAACCGGTTCGACCGCCGGCACGATTTCCTTCGGTATGACGCGCGGTTGTTCCGCCCCGCCGATGGATGCCGGTGTGAGTTTCAACGACCGCTGTGATGTGGGCTACACCAACACCACCCATAACGCCGCCGCCATCTCGCGCCCCGATTTGCATCTGTTTGTTACCCCCGACACTTATATGCTCAACGAACAAACTGCCAATTGGGACATCAATGTGTATAACGGCGGCCCCGGTATTGCTTATCGCGTGCTGGTTACGGATGTCATCGGTTCCGGATTGGCGTATAACACCTTTACGCCCACGGTTACCCCGGGCGGTGGCGCAACTGTCAATCTCGTTTCTTCTACCGGTGGCACGGTAGTGTGGGAAGTGTTGAATATGCAACCCGGCACATTGGTGAAACTGGAAGTGCTGGCAGATTTAGTCGGTTGCGATAACTTGACCAGTGATGTGACAATGGACGGCAACTGCCCCGGCGAATCGTGCTACACGCCTGAAACTGATTCCACCAAT
>JANTHQ010000040.1 GCA_024762375.1 Anaerolineaceae bacterium | reverse complement strand
CGGGCATCTTCGATTTTTGACCAGTGTTGTTTTGCCGTTATCCCGTGCGCCGATTATGACCGTCATCATTTTTGCCTTCATCGGCTCGTGGAATGCGCTGGCATGGCCGTTGTTGGTTACCAACAGCGCCGATTGGCGTCCGATTGCTGTGGGCCTGACCAACTTTTTGGACGAGGAACAACAGCGAGTTCATTTACAAATGGCCGGTGCGGTTATCACCATGATTCCCGTGCTGGTGATTTATTTCTTCACTCAAAAACAATTCACTGAAGGAATTGCATTGAGTGGCTTAAAAGGGTAAAATAACATCGTTTTTAATGACTAAAAAGGAGGTGGTGCCTGCACAAAACCACATCGTTAAAAACGCAGTTTTGAAATAAATGTTGAAACAAACAAATTTGGAGGAGATTTTTAATTATGACAAAGCGACTTTCGCTATTGATGGTACTTTTAGTTGCCGTAGCATTGGTGGTCGCCGCCTGTGGTGGCGCAGCCCCGACGCAAGCTCCGGCTGCCGCACCGACAGAAGCTCCGGCTATGGAAGCAACGGAAGCTCCCGCTATGGAAGCGACAGAAGCTCCCGCCGCAGCCCCGACGGAAGCCCCTGCCGAACCGGCAAAGAAAACATTCAAAGTTGGGCAGGTTACCGACGTTGGCGGCATCAACGATGCCAGCTTTAACGAACTGGCTTGGAAAGGCATGCAAGATGCCGAACTCGACTTTGGTGTGGAAATTAACTTCCTCGAATCGCAACAGCAAACCGATTACGAAAAGAATATCAACGAATTCCTGCAACAGGGATACGACCTGATTACCACCGTTGGTTTCTTGCTGGGCGATGCGACTGAAGCCGCTGCCGAAGCCAACCCCGATGCCAAATTCGCCATCATCGACGTGGACTACCTGCAAGCGCCGAATATCTGGCAATCGAACTTCTCGACCGATGAAGCCGCCTTCTTGGCCGGTTATCTGGCCGCCGGCGTAACCAAAACCGGTAAAGTCGGTACCTTTGGTGGCATTAACATCCCACCCGTGGTTATCTTCATGGTCGGGTTTGAAAAAGGCGTTGACTATTACAACCAACAACACGGCACCAACGTCGAAGTGCTTGGCTGGAGCACTGAAAAAGGTGACGGCCTGTTCACCGGCAACTTTGACAGCCTGGATGATGGCCGTTCATTTGCCGAAAACCTCTTTGACGAAGGCGCAGACATTGTGATGCCCGTTGCCGGTCCGGTTGGACTGGGCACGGCTGCCGCCGCCAAAGACCGTGGCATGCTGATGATTGGCGTTGACCGAGACTGGTACAACAGTGCCCCCGAATACAAAGAAGTTTACCTCACCAGTGTTTTGAAACGTGTTGACCTCGTTTCGTACCAAGCCGTCGAAGCCCTCGTTAATGGCACCTTCGAAGGCGGCGTGCATCATTACACTCTGGCCAACGGTGGCGTGCAATTAGCCGACTACCACGACAACGCCTCGCTTGTTTCCGCCGATTTGCAATCCGAACTGGATGCTATCGCTGAAGACATCAAAGCCGGTAAACTGTCCACCGGTTGGGCCGAATTCATGGGCAACCCGCCCGCACCGGCTGAAGAAGAAGGCGCAATGGCTCCGGAATTTGTCTGGCCCGAAGCCCCCGCACCTGATGGCCCGCTGGCAGGGATTGACCCCACCGGTCAAACCGTTACCTGGTGGCACAACCACAGTGGCAGCCGCGAAGAAAAACTGCAAGCCATTGTTGACAAATTCAACACCGAAAATCCCTACGGCATCACCGTCGAAGCCGTCAACCAAGGGCATTATGGCGACATCCGCGACAAAATGGGCGCCGGTATCGTCAGTGGCGACTTGCCGCAAATCGTTGTCGGTTACCAGAACGACGAAGCCTTCTACGCTTCTGTCGATGCCCTGGTTGATATGAACACCTATGTCAACGACCCGTACTGGGGCTTGAGCGAAGAAGATAAAGCAGACTTCTCACCCGGTATCTTCAACCAAGACGTACACCCGGCATTTGGCGGCGCACGGCTTGGCTTCCCGCCCAACCGCTCGATGGAAGTACTGTACTACAACAAAACCTGGCTCGAAGAACTGGGTTACAGCGCAGACCAAATGGAAACCATCAGCCCCGACCTCTTTGAAGAAATTGCCTGTAAAGCCGCCGAAGACCGTGGCGATGGCGAAGGCGGATACATCATCCGTTTCGACGCTTCGCAGGTTGCCGCCGCCGCATTCGCGCGTGGCACCAGCGTGCTCACCGAAGATGGCCTGCACTACCAATACAATACCCCCGAACTGGTTGATTACTTCGAGCAAATCCGCCGCATGTACAACAACGGCTGCGCTTGGGTTTCACCGGAACGCTATCACGATGCTGAGTTTGCCGCACGCCAAGCCATCTTCTACATTGGCTCGACCTCCGGTTTGCCTTTCGCGCAGGGTAGCATGGACGAAGCCGGCAATAAAGACGAATGGGGCATCGCACCGCAGCCTTACACCACCGACACCCCGCGCCAAAACCTGTACGGTGGCAGCGTGATGATGCCGAAAGCAACGCCTGAGCAAGAACTCGCTGCGTGGATCTTCATCAAATGGTTCACCAGCCCCGAACCGCAGGCAATGTGGGTTGAAGCATCCAACTACTTCTCGCCGCGTTACAGCGTAGAAACCCTGTTGAAAGACTACATTCCCACCAACCCGAAATACGCCGAAGCTGAAAAACTGCTGCCGTATGCAGAATTCGAACCGCAGCTCATCAGCTACAGCGATGTCCGCAACTTGGTGAATGATGCATTCCAAGAAATCATCAACACCGATGTGGACATCAAAACCAAATTGGATGAAGTCACCAAACAGGCGAACGAACTCCAAGACGAAGCGATGCAATAATCTCATCGTAGCATAACAAAAGGGGGTGCAGTCATGCGCCCCCTTTTTCATTTTTGAAAGGAAACTATGTCCCCTAAAATTGTATGTTTACACCATAATGACCAAGACGGACACTGTGCCGGCGCCATCGTGCGCCATCGTTTCGGCGATGCCGTCGCCCTGCACGAAATTGATTACGGTTTGCCCGTGCCGTGGGATGCACTCAATGCCGCCGAAACGGTTATCCTCACCGATTTTTCGCTGCCCCGCGCGGATATGGAAACCCTGTATCGCACCAAAGGTAAAAATTTCATCTGGATTGACCACCATATTTCCGCAATGAAAGACATGGCAGACCTGCCACTGGCCGGGCGTCGCAGTCTGGACAAAGCCGGGTGCGTGCTCACATGGGAATATTTTTTCCCCGATGAAACCGTGCCCCCCGCCGTAAAATATGTCGGAGACCGCGACATTTGGCGGTTTGACTATCCCCAAACCCGCCATTTCTGCGAAGGGCTGTTCGCCACTGATATTACTGCCACAAACGATACGCTGTGGAAACCGCTCTTGAACAATGATACAGCATTGGTCGAAAAACTGATTGACACGGGTAAAATTTTGTTGGATGCCCGGCTAAAATCTATCGCTCACCGAGTGCAAAATTATGGGTTTGATGTGACATTTGAAGGGTTCCGGACGCGGGCGGTAAATATGCCCAGCAACGGCGATGTCGGGCACTATATTTGTAGTCTGGGATATGACGTGGCTTACGTGTACTCCGATGCGCCGCTGGATGGCAAAATTGTCACCAAAGTTACCCTGTATTCCGAAACGACTGACGTTTCGCTGTTGGCAAAAGCACACGGCGGCGGCGGGCATAAAGGTGCGGCCGGATTTCAATTTGTGCGCGCCACAAACAATCCGCTTCCACCCAATGCTGTCGCCAAAAATGCCGGATATGAGATGTCAAAAAAATAAATTCAGTTTCACATTTATCGAAAAACCTTTTATAATTAACATCAGACAATAAAATCAGCGTTTACTTTTGGGGAGGAGACGGGATGCGGCGAACGACCATTGGCGCAATACTGACAATACTGATTTTGGCGCTGCTATCGGCGAGTGCCGTTAATGCTCAAGACAAAACCCTCCGTTGGGACCGCTATGACGTTAATCTCACGGTTCAGGGCAATGGCGACATTGCCGTCGAAGAAACCGAGGAAATTACGTTCACAAGCGGTTCCTTTCATTTTGGTTACCGGGCCATCCCGCTTGGACGGGTTGAAAAAATAACGGATGTGGAAATCCTTGAGCGTCGCGGCGACCGGCTTGTCGCCTATAAAGCCTCTCCCAGCAATGATGAATACACATTCACCACAGATATAGATTCTGACAATAATTTGGTGCTCTATTGGTATTTTCCATATACCCAAAACAGCACCCACACATACATTATCCGTTATGTGGTAAAAGGCGGATTGCGTATTTACGATGATGGCGACCAAGTGTGGTGGAAAGCCGTGCCCCCCGACCGAAATTTCCCGGTAACGGCATCGCAAGTAAAAGTGACCCTGCCGACCACATTTAACCCCGACCAGCTAAAATTCGAAAGTTATGGCGCCGATGCTACCGGCTATATTGCCAATGGCTCAACCGTCATTTTCACCGCAAACAACATCGCCGGCGGCGAAGAATTGGAAGTACGCGTGCAATTTCCGCACGGTGTCGTTCAGGCGCAGCCCCCGGCGTGGCAAGCCGCCGATGATGCTCAGCGGGCAGCGGTGGAAAAATGGGGCCCCGTCTTCGATTTGGGCTTTTTGGCCTTGGGCATCTTGCTGTTTTTTGGGGGGCCGTTGGCTGTGTATCTGCTGTGGTATACCCGTGGCCGCGATGCACCGGCCGGTGCTGTCAGCGATTACATTTCCGAGCCGCCGAGTGATTTGCGTCCCGGCGTGGTCGGAACGCTGATTGATGAAAAAGCGGACATGGAAGACATTTTGGCAACCTTGGTCGATTTGGCGCAGCGCGGCGCAATTCATATCGAAGAGGTGAATAACCCCGGCTTCTTCGGCATTGGCTCCGGGCGCGATTTCATCTACCATCTGCGTGATGCCACAGTTGCCCAAAAACCCTACGAGAAGACGCTATTGAGCAAAATATTTGGCGCCAGTTCTCAGCGAAAACTATCCGATTTGCGTGAACAGTTTTACACCGTGCTGCCAACGCTCAAAAACGAATTGTATGATGAATTGGTTCAGGCCGGTTATTTTCCCTCCAGCCCCGATAAAACCCGCAAACTGTATATGGGTCTGGGCGTGGCATTTGCAATTTTGAGCGCCGTATTCGGCTTTTTCTTGTTGATGCTCACCGGATTATATTCCGGGATGGCAATTTGCCCGACCATCTCACTGGTCATCACCGGTATCGGGTTGATTTTTGTGGGACGGCACATGCCCCGAAAGACGCGAGCCGGCGCAGAAGAAGCCGCGCGGTGGCAGGCATTCAAACGCTATTTACAAAATATCGAAAAATATGGCGATTTGGACGAAGCAAAAGAGAAATTCGACAAATTTTTACCCTTTGCCATCGCCTTCGGCATCGAAAAAAATTACCTGCGCCAATTTGAAAAAATACCAAACATGACCGCGCCCGCTTGGTATGGCCCGCCAATTTGGATGTACGGCCACGGCGGCCATAGAGATGATTATGGTTCCGGCGGATTGAGCGGCAGCAGCATGTCGGGCGCGCCGGGGCCACTGGCGGGCAGTTCATCGTCTCGCCCCAGTTTGAGCGATGCCAGCAAAAGTATGGGTACATCGCTATCGGCGATGTCGGCCGGGTTGGGGTCAATGCTTAGCAGCGCCAGCCGCACATTTACCAGTGCTCCCAGCAGTTCCGGCTCCGGTGGCGGCGGATTCAGCGGCGGCGGATTCAGTGGCGGCGGCGGGGGCGGCGGAGGCGGTGCCGGTTTTGGATAATCCGTCACTGCGCGCTATGCTATCTGGTAGAAAAGTTCAACTTTAATTGTGAGGCGGAAAAAATATGTTTGGAAGTGGTAGAACAGTTGGCATCATCGTAATCATCGGCGGCATCTTTTTGGCATGCGCCGGTTCGGGTGTGTCGGTTGCGTCGTCGCTGGGGCCCGAAGGTAGTACCGGCGGTATGGTGCTGGGGGTGGCGATGTCGCTGTTAATTGCGTTGCCGGTTGTCGGTGTTGGTGGCTATCTGTTTTGGCGGGGACGCAAAGAACTGGCAGAACTGGCACAGATAAAACAGCAAAAACTTATTTTGAATATGGTGAAAACGCAAGGGCAAGTGGATATTCAAGAGATGGTGCTCCAACTCAATTCTGATACCGACACCGTCAAACAACTAATTTACGATTTGGTGGGGAAAGGGTTGTTCCACGGTTACATTAACTGGGACGATGGCATTCTCTATTCCAAACAGGCTTCGGCGTTGCAGGGGATGACCAAATGCCCCAACTGTGGCGGCGAACAAGAATTTGTGGGCAAAGGTATTGTGCAGTGCCGTCATTGCGGCGCACAAATCTTTTTATAAGTTGAAAGGAGAGAGTATATGGATTTTCGCGATACCGTTGAAAACTCGATGGGCGGCTTTGAGGAACTGGTGAAGAAAATTCCCGGTTACAAAGGCTACAAAGAAAAAGAAATGCGCCGCGAGGCCGATACCATTTTGCGCGAACAAATCGCGCGCACATTGGAAGGCTATTGGACGCAAATGAACGACCTGAAATCGCAAATGTTGACCGGTGCAGCAATTTCTCAACTGGATGATATGGGGCGTGTCAGTCGGCGGTTGCAAACGTTGATTGACAAAGTGAAAGCCGCCGCGCAAGGGTATGCCGGGTTTTTCGATGCGGTGAAGGTCAAAGAAAAAGAGTTGGATGCACTGTATGAGTTTGATGCCAATTTACTGGCGCAGGTTGATCATCTTTCCGGCGCAATTGATGCCGTGCAAGCTGCAATAGACGCTGAAGATGGACTTCCCGGTGCGGTGCGAACGCTCAATAAACAAGTTGGCGAACTGTTGCAAACATTCGAATCGCGTGCAGATGCGGTTTTGCGTGCGGCCGGAATGAGCGCTGATGATGTAGCTGAAAACGAAGAATTTTAGGGAGGAAACACAATCATGCCGAAAGTATTTGACGTTGTAGAATATCCAAATGAAATGCGCGACCGCTTGGTACAGCGTTTCCCCGAAACCGGTGCCGGACATTTCAAACTTGGTTCGCAGGTTATTGTGCGAACCGGGCAAGCCGCTGTCTTTTTCCGTGACGGGAAAGCGCTTGACACCTTTGGGCCGGGACGGCACACCATCAGTACCGCCAACATCCCCCTGCTGACCAATTTGCTGGGCAGCGCGGTTTTTGGTGGCGACAACCCCTTTACCGCCGAAGTCTATTTTGTCAGCACCCGCGAACTGACATCGCAGGGGTGGGGCACACGCCAGCCGATTGCCATGCAAACACCGGGGCAGGGGCTGGGCTGGTTGCTGCTTGGTGCACACGGCACATTCGGTGTGCAGGTTAGCGACCCGCAAACGTTCGTGGGGCGGTTTGTGGGGGCGCAGGGCTCGTTCGATATGCGGCAGTTTAAAGAGCGGCTGGTCAATTCGATTGTGCAAGCCGCTACCGACTGGTTCGCCGAAGTGAATCCCGGTTCGCTGATGAAAGCGCAAAGCTTGATGGACGAAATGGCTGCCGCAATCGAGGCGAAAGCGCAAGACCAATTTGCCGCACTGGGACTGACACTGAAAAACATCACCATCGGCGGGCTGGCTCCGCTGGAAACATCCGCCGATAAACTGAAAACGATGGGCTTGCTCGACACGCAAACCTATATGCAACTGAAAGCACTGGAAACCATCGAAAAATCATCGCAGGGTGGCGGCGGCGAAGGCGGCAGCATGACCGGTGCAGGTGTCGGATTGGGCGCCGGTATGGGCATGGGCGCCGGGATGGCGCAGATGATGTCGGGCATTATGGGCGGCGGACAGCAGCAAGGCCAGCAGGGACAGCAGCAAGACGCACCCAAAGCCACACCGGAAGTGATGACCACCATCGAAGCGGCAGAATACCTGAAAGTTGCTGTGGAAGATATTATCACTATGATTCAAGCCGGTGATTTAAAGGCGAAGAAAATCGGTTCGCAGTACCGAATCAGCAAAAAAGCCATAGATGATTTTCTTGCCAGTTAATCATATCGCGGTAAAATAGGGGAGGCAGAATTTCTGCCTCCTTTTTTTTCAATTTTCACCAAAGGAGATGCGTGATGGTTTTAGGGGCTGACAAATATTTGGATCGGGTGTTGTTGACCGAAGAGCAATTGCAAACCCGCATCGCTGAACTGGGCGAGACAATCTCGCGAGATTACGCCGGGAAACATTTGCTGCTGCTGTGTGTGTTGAAGGGAGGCGTGTTGTTTCTGACGGATTTGATGCGCCACATCTCCATCCCGCACGAAATTGATTTTATGGCGGTCAGCAGTTATGGACGCGGCGTGCGCGAAAGTTCCGGTGTGGTTCGGATTGTCAAAGATTTGGACGAACCGATTGAAAATAAACACATTCTGATTGTGGAAGATATCATCGACTCCGGCGCCACGCTCAGCTATTTGATTCAACTGCTGGAACCCCGAAACCCCGCCAGCCTGAAAATATGCACGCTATTGAACAAATGGGAACGGCGCACCGTTGATATTCCGGTCGATTATATTGGGTTCGATATCGAAGACGAATTTGTGTTTGGTTACGGGTTGGACCTCGATGAACGCTACCGAAATTTACCGTATGTGGGCGTGGTGAATCAGGATAATTTATAGCGAATTTTGGTGCAACAACCGGTGTGCGGCGGCGTGCAGCGAACCATTGCTCACCAGCACGCTGACCGTATCGACCGACCACGGCGAGCCGTCGAAATCGGAGACTTTACCGCCTGCTTCCTCCACCATCAGCGCCCCGCCAACCCAATCCCACGGGCTGAGCCGCAGCGTCCAGTACACATCCAGCCGTCCGGCAGCGACATACGCCATGTTCAGCGCCGCCGAGCCGCTGTCGCGCACGCCGTGCGTTTCGTTGAGCATGGTATGAATGCGTTGCAGGTTTTCTTTACCGGCATCTCCATAGTCGCGCAGTGGCGCAAAACCGGTGGCAACCAGCGCACCGGACGGTTTTTCCACCGCCGATACAGTAATGGGCGCGTCGTTCAGCGTGCAGCCACGACCTTTTTCCGCAAAAAACAATTCATCCCGAATCGGGTCGAATGTGACCGCCAAAATGGGCTGTCGATTGTGCAACAGTGCCAGCGCCACCGCAAAATGCGGCACACGATGCACAAAATTGGTCGTGCCGTCCAACGGGTCGAGCAGCCACGTGTATGCCGAATTTGAGCCGTTGTGCCCCGTCTCTTCTGTCCAAAAAGCGTGGTCGGGAAATTTCTCGGCAATTAACGCGGTTGCGGCATGGTCGGCTTGCAAATCGGCCTGTGTGACCAAATCGAAGGGGTTTGATTTCGTTTTTATATCGAGATGTTGCGTGTAGTATTTTCGCAGCACGTCTCCGGCGGCGTGTGCCGCAGCGATAGCAGTGGATTTCATAGTAGTCTCCGTTGATATAATTTTCTGTGTCGATTATAACAGAACGATATCGATTGCCATAATTGCACGGAACGCGCATGACGGGGTATAATTGTTTAAAACCAAGCGAGAAAACGTATGGCAAAAGCAACGGAAAAGGCAGCACGGAAGAAATCCACAGGCACTCAGGCCGGGTATCGCCCGCGAAGTTTAACGCAGGTATTGCAAGAAGCCGATGAAATGGTGGTGCAGGGCGAACTGGATGAATATCTGCCTATGCCCACCGGTTTCAACCAGATTGACCGCATTATCGGCGGGGGATTGCGCAAAACCGAATTGGTGCTCGTCGGCGGACGACAGGGCATCGGCAAAACGGTGTTCGCCCTGCAAATGGCGCGCAATTTGGCATTGAATGAAGGAATGTTCGCGCTGTATATTTCGTTTGAGCACAACGAAATCCACCTGCTGAACCGTTTGATTTGTCTGGAAAGTATCGACCCCACCCGAGAGCCGGGTAATTCCGGCGTGCGGTTGAAGGATTTGCACAATATCGTCGTGACCGCACGCGAAAGTCAATCATATTCGGGAGTGGGGCTGTACGATATTTTGGCGAAAAATTCCAAAACAGCGGCATCGATACAAACCATTTCGCAATATGCCGATAATCTCATTTTGATGAAAGGAAGCCCGGCGGTAACAACCCTTTCCGGCATCCGAGAGATGGTGCAGGTGTTGGCAGAAGCCACACAGGGCAAGTTGGTGCTGTTTGTGGACTATTTGCAGAAGATTGCAATCTATCCGGAGCGCGCCGCCAACGAAGCCGAAAAAGTGACCATTGTGGTGGAAGGCTTAAAAGATATTGCAATGACCATGAATATCCCCGTGGTGTCGATTGTGGCGGCAGAACGCGAAGGGCTCAAGTCGCGGCGGTTGCATATGTTCCATCTGCGCGGCAGTTCGGCGCTGGATTATGAATGCGATATTGCCATCATTATGAACAACAAATTTCAGATACTTTC
>JANTHQ010000039.1 GCA_024762375.1 Anaerolineaceae bacterium | reverse complement strand
CCATGCCGAGCGGTTCGCTGCTGAGGTCAATATCGGTGGTACCGGCGATAGCATACGCCACCACCAGCGGCGGGCTGGCGAGGAAGTTCGCTTTAACATACGGATGGATGCGTCCTTCAAAATTGCGGTTGCCGCTGAGCACGCCGGACACAACCAGATTGCCTTCGGTGATGGCGTCCACCACTTCTTGCGGCAGGGGGCCGCTGTTGCCGATGCAGGTGGTACAGCCATAACCCACGGTGTAAAAACCGAGTTTCTCCAGATACGGGGTCAATCCGGCTTCATTCAAATAATCGGTGACAACTTTTGACCCCGGGGCGAGGCTGGTTTTGACATACGGTTTGACTGTCAGCCCTTTTTCCACCGCTTTTTTCGCCAGCAGTCCCGCGCCGAGCATGACCGACGGGTTGCTGGTGTTGGTGCAACTGGTGATAGCGGCGATGGTCACCGCACCGTGAGCCAGTTTTTGCGTATCGCCATTATGTTTGTATGTGCCGGTGCTTTTCAGGTCATCAACTTTCAAACCGAACCCTTTGACACCCACCGGCGCGGTCAGCGATTCGCGGAAGGCTTTTTTCAGTTCCGGCATCGGAATGCGGTCTTGCGGGCGTTTCGGCCCCGCCAAACTCGAAACCACATCGCCCAAATCGAGTTCCAGCGTGTCGGTGAATTCGGGGTCGGGGGTATCGTCAGTGCGATAGAGTCCCTGTTCTTTGATGTAGCGTTCCACCAGCGCCACCTGTTCTTCAGAACGTCCGGTGAGCCGCAGATAGCGCAGCGTTTCATCATCCATCGGGAAGAAGCCCATCGTTGCACCATATTCCGGCGACATGTTGGCGATGGTGGCGCGGTCGGGCAGGGTCATGGTGGTCAATCCGGGGCCGTAAAATTCCACAAATTTACCGACGACACCTTTTTCGCGGAGCATCTGCACCACCGTGAGCGCCAAATCGGTAGCGGTGACACCTTCGCGCAGTGTGCCGGTCAGTTTGAACCCGATAACCTGCGGGGTGAGCATGTAAATCGGTTGTCCCAGCGCCACAGCTTCGGCTTCGATACCGCCCACGCCCCAGCCGAGCACGCCCAGACCGTTAATCATGGTAGTGTGGCTGTCGGTGCCCACCAGCGAATCGGGGTATGCCACTTCCAAATCGTCTTCGGGGCGAGTCCACACGCCGCGTGCCAGATATTCCAAGTTTACCTGATGGATAATCCCGCTGCCGGGCGGCACCACGCGGAAATTATCGAGTGCTTGCTGCCCCCAGCGCAAAAATTGGTAGCGCTCAAAATTGCGCTCAAATTCGCGCTCGGTGTTGATGAACAATGCAGCATCCGTACCGAAAGCATCCACCTGCACCGAGTGGTCAATCACCAAATCGGCAGGGATGATGGGGTTGATTTTGGCGGGGTCGCCGCCCATGCGCGCCATCGCCGAACGGAGCGCTGCCCAGTCTACCACGGCGGGCACGCCGGTGAAGTCTTGCAGCACAATTCGCGCCGGTTTGAAGGGAATTTCTTTCTGTGCAGGATTTTTGGCGCTCCAATTTGCCAACCCGATGACATCCTCTTCGGTGACGAGATAGCCGTCGCACTCGCGCAAAAGGGCTTCCAGCAAAATTTTAATGGAAAATGGCAAGCGGCTGATATTCGCTACCCCGTCTTTTTCCAATTTATCGAGGCGGTAAATATAGGCTTCACCATTTCCGGTGTTGAATTTGGCTCTCGCGCCAAACACATTCTTGTTGCTCATACCATGTCTCCTTTTAAATAGTGTCTAAACTTGTGGAATCTCCATGCTCACGTTTCACGCAGCAAAAACCCGCGGCGGTCATTTTCGGCGAAAGCAGATTTCGGATGGATACCTGCCCCGTCAAGTTGCGGCTTGTTTTTCCGGCCACCAACCTGAAACTGCGATTCGGGACAAACGATATTCACAAAACCGGCGGCAGCAACGACATAAACCGGGTATGTGGGTATGGATGCTGGCGAAACGTGCAATTTCTGTGAACAGACGGCGGGCATCGGCGGGACGGGTTAAACGGAGCCACAATCTGCCATATACCGTTTTTGACCGCCGCCATTTTCCCCGCTGCGTAAAGTTCACGGCTTGTTAAATCGCTCACAGTATACCACTCAAACCGGTATAATTCAAACTGATATCGTCAATCTTTGCCATAGGAATTTTCTATGGTAAAATACTTTTCGATGGAACCTTTAGATACCACCAAACTGAAAACATTTGTCATCATCGCGCAAGAAGGCAATTTTACCCGTGCTGCCGCCCGACTGAATTTGACACAACCCACCGTCAGTCAGCAACTCGCCACACTGGAAAAATCGCTGGGTGTGAAACTGATTGAACGTCACCCCCGCAAACTGAAACTGACCCCCGCCGGGAAAACACTGCTGGCCTACGGCGAACGAATTTTGGCACTGTGCAGCGAAGCCAAACAGCGCACCCGTGAAGTTGCCGGCAAAGCCCGGCTCACACTGCGGGTGGGCGTGGGACACACGCTGGCGATCTATCTGCTGCCGGATATTCTGCACCAACTGCACCGCATCCAGCCGGAGGTGGATATCCGCGTGCTGGCGGGCAACACCGGCGACTTGCTGACCGCCACCGCCGAAGGGCGCGTCGAATTGGCGCTGGTCGGGTCTCCCGCCAAACACCCCCAGCTTGATATCTCTGCATTTATGAATGACAAATTGGTGGTAATCGTCTCCGCCAACGACCCGTGGGTGGGGCGGCCATCGGTTACACTGCACGATGTGCGCCAGCGCACGCTGCTCACCCGCGAGCGCGGCTCGGCATTGCACGCCTCGGTAGAAAAACTGCTGGGCGAAAATCATCTCGCCGGCCCGAAAGTCATCATTCTGGGCGAAACAGAAGCCATCAAACGGAGTGTTGAAGCCGAATTGGGCATCGCACTGATTCAGGGTATCGCCGTGGAACGGGAATTGACGCAGGGTTTCTTGCACGCTGTACCGCTCGTCGGGGCCGACATTCGCCGCACATACAATATCGCCCGCCAAAAACGACAGCCACTCTCGGCTCCCGCCAAATTATTGGTTGAACTTTTGTTAAAATCTGTACAATTGAAGTACAATGCACTGGTTACAAAATAGGTTGTATTGAGAAAAGGAACTTCGACCCAATGACGCCACAGAAGGAATTATTAGCAAATAAAGTTGCCATTATCACCGGCGCAGGCCGGGGCATCGGCAAAGCCACCGCGAAACTTTTCGCGCGGGCAGGCGCAGCCGTGGTGCTCGCCAGCCGAACCCCCGCAGAAATCACTGCCGTCGCCGAGGAAATAAAAGCCGACGGCGGTCAGGCACTCGCCATCCCCACAGATGTGACCAATCAAAATAGCATTGACCAGTTGATGATGCTCTCACTGCGCGCATTTCGCCATGTCGATATTCTGGTGAACAACGCCGCCATCATCCACCCCGTGGGGCGTGTGTGGGAAGTTGACCCCGTAGCTTGGGAACATCTCATCCGCACCAACTTCATCGGCGCATTTTTGTGCGCCCGCGCCATCTTGCCCCACATGCTCGACCGGGGAGACGGCCATATCATCAATGTCACATCCGGCGCGGCATACAGCGATATCGTCGGTATGAGCGCGTATTGCGCCAGCAAAGCCGCGCTCGACCGGTTCACCACCATTTTGGCGCAAGAAGTTGCCCACACAAACATCGTTGTGTGCGGTATGAGCCCCGGTGCAACCGACACCCCCATGCAAACCGAAATTCGGAATACCAGCAAAAACGCATTACCACTGGTAGATTACTTCCGCCAGCGATTCGAGGAAGGGTCGCTCACCAGCCCGGAAGAAGCCGCACGGTTGAACCTATGGCTGGCGATTCGCAACGATCAGAACGGGGTCATCGCCCCCATTTCAGACAAATCAATCCGTGATGAACTGGCAAAACTGCCACTGTAAATTGCCAACCATCGGTCAAGCCGAAAAAATATTAAACCCATCAGGAGGACACATTAAAAATGGCTTACGACAAAATTGTAGTACCACAAGAAGGCAAGAAGATCGAAGTGCAAAACGGGGAACTCGTTGTCCCCGACAATCCCATCATCCCTTTCATCGAAGGCGATGGCATCGGCCCGGACATCACTGCCGCATCCAAACGTGTGCTCGACGCCGCAGTTGAAAAAGCCTACGGCGGCAAAAAGAAAATCGTGTGGATGGAAGTTTTCGCCGGTGAAAAAGCCGCCGGTCTGTACAACGGCAACTACATGCCCGCCGAAACCTTCGATGCCATTAAAGAATTCATCGTCGCCATCAAAGGCCCGTTGACCACACCCGTCGGCGGCGGTTTCCGCAGTCTGAACGTCACCCTGCGCCAAACACTCGACCTGTATGCCTGCGTGCGCCCCGTCCGCTGGTACGAAGGCGTTCCCAGCCCGGTGAAACACCCGGAAAACGTCAACATGGTCATCTTCCGCGAAAATACCGAAGACGTGTATGCCGGTATCGAATATGAAGCGGGCACACCCGAAAATGAAAAACTCGCCAAACTGTTACGCGAAGAATTCGGCGCGAAATTCTTTGACGGCGCGGGCATCGGCATCAAACCCATCAGCGCGTTTGCCAGCAAACGGCTCGTCCGCAAAGCCATTCAATACGCCATCGATTACGGTTTCGATAGCGTGACACTGGTTCACAAAGGGAACATCCAAAAATTCACCGAAGGCGCATTCCGCAAATGGGGTTACGAAGTTGCCCGCGATGAGTTCGGCGATGTCACCATCACCGAAGATGAACTGTGGGAAAAATACGATGGCAAACAGCCCGAAGGCAAAATTGTCATCAAAGACCGCATCGCCGACATCATTTTCCAGCATACCCTGCTGCGCCCGAAAGAATTCGGCGTACTGGCAACCACCAACCTCAACGGCGATTACCTGAGTGACGCGCTGGCAGCACAAATCGGCGGACTGGGTATCGCCCCCGGCGCCAACATCGGCGACTTTGTGGCGCTGTTTGAAGCCACCCACGGCACCGCACCGAAATACGCCAACCTCGATAAAGTGAATCCCGGCAGCCTGCTCTTCTCCGGCGTAATGATGCTGGAATATCTCGGCTGGCGCGAAGCAGCGGAACTCATTCGCGACGCATTCGAAAAAACCGTGGCACAAAAAACCGTCACGTATGACTTTGCCCGTCAGATGGACGGCGCAACCACCGTCAAAACATCGGAATTCGCCACAAAATTGATTGAGAATCTGTAAAACTTGATGGATGATGCGTGGAAGGTTCCGCGCATCATCCTTTCACAAAATGGAGGTGGTGATGCAACTGACACAATCGGAAAAAGTAAAAGTGGCAATCGGCGCGATTGTTGGCGCGGTATTGGGCGCCGGCACCGTGTGGACGTTGATGCAATCGGCGCCGGAAGAACCCACTGACGAGCCGCCAAAACCCATCTCTGCCAAAGAAATTCTGACATTCACCGGTACTGCTGCCGCGCTCATCAAAGGGTTGGTAGATTTTCGCCGCCGATTATAAATTGGTCAATAATGGATAGAGGAGAATCACATGAAAATGAAGAATAACACGTACAAAAAAATCGAAATTGTCGGCACGTCTGAAACCAGTATTGAAGACGCGGTGCAAAACGCGGTTGCCAAAGCAAGCGAAACCGTCCGCAATATGCGCTGGTTTGAGGTGGTAGAAACTCGCGGCGCAATTTATGAAGCGAAAGTTTCGCAGTGGCAGGTAACCCTGAAAATCGGTTTCACATTGGAAGATTAATTCAAGTCACCCCGTCAACGGTCGTTCAAAAACTTCTTTCACGCGCTCGACCACCAATTTGGGGCGCAGCACAAGCGCCAACCGCGGGTTAATTGGCGGGCGATAGTCCTCTAAAAATTCGAGGGTGGCTTTGCGGCCGGCGGCAACCAGTTGCCGGTATGTTGCATCACTTTCTTCCGCTTTGATAGAAAAATCCGTCGCGCTGACACAGCAGTTGCACACGTTGATGGTGCGCTGCTGGTCGGCCTGCCCGGTGCGATAGGCTATCGCCTGCGATTCTAGCGTCGCTTCAAAAATCGCTTCGATGTAATCGCGCACATTGTTGATGGTGTGTTTCGCATTGGGGCAATCCTTTGGTGTTTCTAAACGGCAGCCCAGCGTTTCCCAGTTAATTCCGGTAAAAAACCAGCGGTTGCCTTTTTGATATGCCGGCCTGTCGAACAGATGGAGCGGGTAGTTGGCCATCACACCGCCATCGGCGTAATAATCTCCCGCACCGAAATTTTTCCCGTCAAATTGCAACGCCTCAAAATACAATGGAATCAAACCGGACATCCGCACCGCATCGACCACCGCAACATCCGGTGTGCTGTCGGCGCAAAAGTCCAAAACTTCGCGCGTGGAAAGGTTGGTGACAACCACATGTAAATCTCGAAAGCCGCGCGCACGAAAATCGGCAAATGTGGCACGCCCGTTACCGTCGCACTGCTCGGCAATGACATTGGTCATCCACGCTTGTGCATACTCGCTGGAATACCATCCAAATTTCTTGATGAGCCGGTTAACCGCACCCACACTCCCTTTTACCCGGATCAGGTTCTGGTCGATGATGCGCGGTGTCCAGTTTGGGTTCGGTGACACAGGCGCATCAGCGAGCCGCGCAAAATCGCAGGTGCGAAAAATCGCCAGTGTTTCATCCCACGGCAGGCGAAAACTCAACAGGGTTGCCAGTTGCGCCCCCGCCGATGAACCGCCAACCCGCTCAATTTGGGGTAGAATGCCTTTTTCTTCCAGCACCGCCATAACACCATGGTAGGCAAACGCTTTTACCCCGCCTCCCTGCAAAACCAAGTTTTTAAATGGATAATTTATTGGCATTGTGCCTCTCATTCACGATTATAGAGAAAACTGATGGAACTCACGCAATCCGTTTTCAGTGTCGTGATTTTTCGGAAATGTCATTCCCGCCTGTGCCCTGCGGGTGCGAAGGCGGGAATCCATAGTTTTGTGCCGTGGATTCCGGACAATTCGCTGCGCGAATTTCCGGAATGACAATCGAGTAAGATTGAATTGTATGGGGTTTATCCGCGTCCACTATTCGCTTTATGGCTGCTCAATATGTGCGAGCCAGCAAAAAGGACAACATCCCTTGCAATGCTTCTTTTGCGTCGCTATTTTTGCCGATGGTATCGAGCAGATGTTGCGCCCGCCGCGTGTACCGTTTCGCTTCTGATTCAGTGTGGTTTTTGGCGCCGATTCTCTCCAAAATGGTGATGGCTTCTGCCACCATATCATCGGTCAGTTTCGGCTGGCGATAGATGTCTCGAAAACGACGCGTGTCATCGGTTTCGGGCTGGTTCAGGGCAAATACCACCGGCATCGTTTTTTTATGCTGCCGCAAATCATCACCAATAGGTTTGCCAACCACCGCAGAATCGCCCCAAATGCCCAAAATGTCATCCTGAATTTGAAACGCCATCCCCAGCGCATGCCCGAATTGCCAATATTGCTCGGCAACAGCGCCAGAGCCACTGGCAATCAGCGCGCCCAAATAGCCGGAACACGCCAGCAGTGCGGCGGTTTTACCGGCTATCATTTCCAAATAGGTTTCCACGGTTACCGATAGCGTCGTTTCAAATGACATATCCAGATATTGCCCGCGACACAGGGTCAGCAACGTGCGGTCGAGGCAGGCAATGGCATCCAGTACCGTTTCGGCAGAGACACCTGTTTCTCGCAAACGGAGCAATGCGTTTCGCGCCACGGTAAACATTGCGTCACCGACGTTAATGGCCTGCGGGATACCCCATAATTTCCACACGGTGGGGCGTCCGCGGCGGGTGTCGCTGTTATCCTGAATATCATCGTGAATGAGTGTGAAATTGTGCAGCAATTCGACGGCGGCAGCAGCAGGTAACGCACCGGCCGGTTCGCCATTTTCCGCCAGACACGCCAACATGGTAAAAACAGGCCGTAATCGCTTTCCCGCCGGCGCTTGCACCGGTTGCAATTGGGCATCGCGCCAACCCATATGATATAGCATCATTCCCCAAAACAGGTCCGGTTCGCCTGTGGCCGGCATTAAGTGTTGCTTTAGTTCTGTTTCAATCTGCGGGATAAATTCGGTTACGGCTTGTTGAAATTCCATCGGTTCCCCTCGGTAAAATAGATGGGTTTATTATAGTCTGCAACCGCCCTGAAGCAATTTGGGGCATAAAAAAAGCTGCGAGTTACCCCGCAGCCATGTTCCCGTCGATGGGGCGGTTACAGCAATAAAGCGGCATCGATATTTTTCAGCGAGCAACCGGCTTTCGCCATTTCTTGCGCCAATGTTTGAAACCCGACTTGATTTTCGTCAAACATGATATACAACTCTTGCGTTTCGAGTGTGATTTCGAATTTCTTCACGCCGGTAAGTTGTTTCAACACGGTATTTAAATTTTCCGCAACAGTTTTGTTGAGGGAGGGCACGCGCAGAGCCTTGAACTCCATAACTGCTGGTACTCCTAATGTGGGAGTCATATTTCCCCCGTAGATTTAAAATATATAATTATAATAAACGGGAAAAGATAAATGGTGTAGTGACAAATGTCATTGAATGTACTGACAAATATCCCAACTTGCCATTTATTTGCGTGTTTTGGTGCGCCGGCGCTGCGAATTTCGGAAATTTTATGCGAAAAATCCAAAAGCGCACAAAAAAACCACCGGCGGAAAACCGGTGGCTGTTCTCTGAACGGGTGCGTTTAACCGCCATTCAGAAAGTTGCTCAAATTGTGGCGCACGGCATACGCCGTGGCTTCGGCGCGGTTGGACAACTGCAATTTACTGAAAATGCTGCTGACATAATTTCGCACTGTACCTTCGCCGAGGTGCAGAGAATGTGCAATTTCTTTATTGGTTTTACCCTCAGCGATGAGCGCCATCACCCGCAATTCTTGGTCGGTTAGATTGGTAAATGCCTCCGAGCGGGTTGTTTCTCGAATTTTTGCCAACACCTGCCCGGTCACGCTGGGGTCGAGCATCGCATCGCCGCGCAAAACCGTTTCGATGGCTCGCACCAAATCATCGTTGCCCACCTGCTTCAGCACATACCCTGCCGCCCCCGCAGAAATCGCGTTAAACAGCAAGTCATCTTCAGCGAACGACGTGAGCATAATCACTTTTGTCTGCGGATTATTTTTGGTGATTGCCCGGCAAGCATCAATGCCGCTGCCATCAATCAAACGAATGTCCATCACCACAATATCGGGGTTGTGTTCCGCGGCTTGCTCGATGGCTCCCGCAACCGACCCGGCTTCGGCCACAACTTCCCACCCGTCTTGGCGGGCGAGCAAACTTTTTAACCCAAACCGAACAACTTCGTGGTCATCAACCACCATTATACGTACCAAAAATCACCTCCACCGGGTAGTAGATTAAACTTCCGTACAGCGATTTTACATTGGCTTGCCTTTGTAGGCAAGTAGCCGCTCGAAGTTACACACATTATTTGACTGTTTTATGTATTTTCCTTTATAATAATTGTAACTTACCCACCCATCTAAATGGCATATTGTTGTGTCAAAAAAGGAGGAACCTGATGACAGTTTTTACCGGGATTATTATTGGCCTGATTATCGGCTGGGTCGTCGAATGGATTATCGACTGGCTCTTTTGGCGACGCCGCAATGCCGCCTCAGACGCGGAAATCTCGCGGATGCAGCGTGAGTTCCAAGATTCCGATGCCACCATTAAACAACTGCAAGACCGCCTCGCCGATTCGGATGCCACTATCTCGGCACTGCGCCAGCAACTCGCGGAACTCTCTGCCAAAGTTTCCAATAAAAAAGACCGGCTGGAAATGGTAAAAGGTATCGGCGCTGTGTTTGCTAAAAAGCTGAACGATGCCGGAATTACCACCTTTGAACAACTGGCACAGCAATCACCGGAACGCATCCGTGAAATCATTCAACCGCAGGAATGGCAAAAAGTCGAGCCGGAAGCGTGGATTGCACAAGCGAAATCTTTCGCTGAGCAAGCCCAAAAAGGAGCGTAATTGTGAACCAGCAACGTTCCGCAAATCAAGTGAAAATGTTTGATTTGTTCAAACTGATTGTCCTGCTGATATTGATTGTTCTGCTGTTGTGGGCATGGTTTACCCGCCCCCAGCCCAAACCGATTGTTGAGGCCACTGCCCCACCCACCGAGCAACCCGCTCCCCCCGCCACCGATACCCCGCTGCCTCCGACAAACACGCCTGCACCCACCGATACACCCGTGCCGCCCACTGCCACCACCGTACCCACCGAACCGCCTGCACCCACGCCAACCGAACCCGCACCCGCCGCGCCGCCCACCATTTCGCTGCCCGAAAATGCCACCGCCGGAACCGTGATGCTCTCCGGCTCCGGCGAACCCGGTTCCACGGGCGAAATTATGCTCGATGGAAAATCGCTCGGCACCGCCACGGTCGGCGCAGACGGCCGTTGGCAATTCCCCGCCGATATGCCCGATGCGGGCGAT
>JANTHQ010000038.1 GCA_024762375.1 Anaerolineaceae bacterium | reverse complement strand
TCGCCAACAAATTAAATGCCCGCAACGAAGGGATGAAAACCGCATTGAGCAACATCGGCGACGCGAAAAATATGCTCTCTGTGGCGGAATCCGGGCTAACGAAAATCAATGGTATTTTGACCAAAATGCGCAATCTGGCGCAACAGGGGATGAACGACACACTGGGCTCGGACGAACGCACGGCAATCAAAACCCAGTTACACGAATATGAATCCCAAATCAACGATACCATTGGCCAAACGGAATGGAACGGTGAGGAACTCATTTCTACCGGCGGGTCGAAAACCTTTACCTTCCAAACCGGCGCAGATAGCGGCGACACCACCACATGGACAGGTATTAACGTTTCCACTGCTGCCGACACTCTGGGACTTGATGCAAACAACGATTTATCTACCCAGGGAACATTCGCCACATACATGGGCGCGGTGGATGACGCTATCGACACCATTTCCGGCAAGTTGTCAACCGTTGGCGCGTTAATGAGCAAGCTGACCTTCAAAGAAGAACAATTGGCCGTTTCTCAGGTCAATGTTGAAGGCGCGTACAACCGCATCATGAACGCCGATATGGCACAAGAACAGCTCGAAGCGACCAAGTTCAGCATTTTGCAGCAAACATCCATCACCATGCTGGCTCAAGCGAACGCAGCACCACAAGGCATTTTGAGCCTGTTCCGCTAGGCAACAATGACGTGACATCGGTGCGGGGAGACAGTTTCTCCTCGCGCCGATGACCACAAACATTACTGGAAAAGGATAGGGTAAATACGATGACTAATTTGCAAGCAGTGACTCAAACCTACCGCATGAACCAGATCGCCGGAGCCAGTCCACTCGACCTGTTGATTATGGCATACGACGCCGCACTGGCTAGTTGCGGGCAACGAGACTTGGCTCGGCTCACCAAAGCAATCGGTGTGTTGCGCGATGCACTTGACTATAGCTATGACGCAGATGTTGCGCTGGGTTTCTTTCGACTTTACCAATACATTGGCGACTTGGGGCGCAAAGGCGAATATGATGAAGCCGCCGAATTGTTGCGAGAACTCCGCGATGCGTGGGCACAAGTCCGCGAGCGATATCAAGCAACATCGGCCACCGCAACCCCCCAGCAATACGGCGCCCCGGTCGGACAGCAGATGGCATCGGCATCGGTGGGTGTAGCACTCGCCGGATAGGAGTAATATTATGGTTGGGCTTTCAGGAATTTCTCCAACCAGCCCGCAGTGGGTGGAACAACTTGTAAATCAGACAATGGCGTACGAACGCCAGCCGTTGACAAAACTGGAATCGCAGCGCGACACGCTGAATGTGAAAAACGCTATTTACAGCGATATTTCCAGCAAAATCACCGACCTGAAAAGCGCCATTGCAGCGCTGAATACCACAGAATATGGCGTTACCGACGCCTTTGCCGCCAAAGCCTTGTCAGTGACCAACGCCAACCCCGACGTTGACGTTACGAGCGTGTCGCTGGATGGCACCAGCGCGGTAAGCGGCGTGTACGATTTAACGGTAACAAAACTGGCGCAATCGCATCAAATCGGGTCGGCACAACAAAGCCAAACCACCGAAGCCCTCGGGCTGAGTGGCACATTCGTCATCGGTGGCGCAGCGACAGCCAGCGTCAGTGGCAGCACCGGCTCCGGCAATCCCGTTTCCGGTTTTGGCACCGCAGCAGTTCGTTCCGGTGAAACGCAGCTGGGCAGTGGCAACTATTACGTCGAGTTTCGTCAGAACAGCGACACATCCGCGTGGGAATTCCGCGTTGTCGATGAAAATGGCGAAGCCGTGCGCGTGGATGATGCCACCGACGCCGATACAGCGACCACCAGCGGCTGGCAAGATTACAGCAGTGTCAAAAATTCCACCTTCGACACAGGGCGAGGCTTGACCATCACTTTTGCCGACAGCGACCCGACAGCAGCGCAGCTATTTGGCGGCACCAACACTGCCAGCGCAGACTACACAGCTCAAGGGGCAAGCATTACCGTTGCCAGCACCGATAGCCTGAACGACATTCTTTCAAACATCAACAGCGCCACCTATGCCGAAGGCAATGAAGTGCAGGCGACCATCGTCGACCGCCGTTTGGTGCTCACCGCCGACCGCACCGGACTTTCGGGGGCAATAACGCTGGATGATACCAGCGGCACCGTTTTGCAAGATTTGGGCATTCTCAGCGCAGATGGTGGCGGACTGGGCGGCACGTTGGCAACCGGCGCAGAACTTCGCCCGGCGCAAAATGCACAATTTACCATCAATGGCATTACCGGCATCGAACGCAGCAAAAACACCGGCCTGACAGATGTGATTCAAGGGCTGTCTATCGACTTGAAAGCCGAAGGTTCGGCCACCATTACCGTCCAAAAAGATACAGATGGTGTGGTGGAAGATGTAAAATCAATGCTGGAAAAAGTTAACGATTTGATGGATTACATTCAGCAAAAAACCGAACCCGTCAAAGGCAACGACGACACCAATGGCAACCCAACATACACCGCTGCACCGCTTGGCACCGATTGGTCGGTACGTTGGATGCGACAGAACATCGCCAGTAAACTGCTGGGAGAATACAGTGGGGCACTGGGCGATAACCCGCGCTATTTGGTGGATGTTGGCGTTAGCGTCAACGACGAAGGAAAATTTGAACTGTCGGATAGCTCGAAGCTCACGGCGGCGCTGAACGATAACTTCGGCGCTGTGCAAGACCTGTTTGACAATGTGCTGGGCGACCTGGACACCGAACTCGACAAATATGTCACCGGCGAAGGCTCAATCATCAACAGCACTCAAGACAGTATCAGCACGGAACTGACTGACTTGAATGACCGCATCGATAGTTACGAGGAACGTTTGCAAGTAAAAGAAGACGCACTTCGCAACCAGTACGCCGCAGTACAATCTCAACTCATCAGTATGACCTATCAATTCCAATCCATGCAAGCATTTTCCATTGGGGGGCTATATAACTCCCAGGGATAAATTAAGCAAGGAGGGTGACACGGATGGACCCCATAAAACCGATTGAAGGAACAGTAAGTAACGCCCAAGAGCAAGCCTTAGCCTTAACCGAGGTTATGCGCGAGCGGTACTGGCAACAGCGGGCCGAACAAACCACTCAAACCGTCAGACAACCTGATGAGGCGGTGGAGGTGGCTACCCGGCAAAAGCAACAGCCAGATAAGCCAGCGCAACCGGCACCCAACACACTTCACAACACCTATGCCGAGTTTAGCGTTGACCGCGACACGCATCGAGTGGTGGTGCGAATCATCGACGGAAATAGCGGCGAATTGATCCGTACCATCCCACCGGAGGATTTGGCCAAAGAAATTGCAAAAGGGAAACTGCACCAAAATCAAATCCGCCGTCGCAATATACGGCTATAAAATCGATGAGTGCAACACCACAGGGATATTATGTCTGCTCGAAAAGCAACCGGGTATTCCACCGGCAACCAAAACTATACCTACCCAGAATTTGTCATCGACGAGCGTTCCGGGCAGGTTGCCGTAAACTTGGTGGATAAAAACAGCGGGCAAGTTGTCCGTCACATCCCTTCATCCGAGCTGAATCAACTTGCCCGCAACGTTACCGCCGCTCCCGGTGGCGAAGCCGGCGCGCAAGCATAAAAACCTGTATGGAGTGATTGCCGAGAGACCAATGGAATCCACAAAAAAGCAGCGCGGCCGGTGTGGCAAGCACTGGCTTTTGGTGTTGATGGGCTTGGCGCTGGCGTTTGCAACCAGCGCATGCCAAATACAGCTGAGTTTTACCCGCCCGCCGGTTGCGGCAGATGCACCCACACCCACCGCCACAATCGCCGCGTCGGTCACGGCGACACCCACCGAAACGACTGCACCGGCACTCACACCAACACCCACCGATTTGCCCGTTACAGCCACCGACACGCCCGCACCCGCGCCGACTATCGCGCTGCCGACGGCCACCCCAACGGCAACGCCTTTGATTCCTGCCCAGCAGCCGCCCGACGAAATCATCATTCCTGCAATCGGGTTGACCGCCGCCGTCACGCGCACGACATGGTCTGTGGTATCACAAAATGGCCGGGATGTCACCGTGTGGCACGTGCCGGATTATGCTGCCGGATGGCATGTCAACAGTGCATTGCCCGGTCAGGGTAGCAATGTGGTACTGTCGGGACACCATAACATCAAAGGCGAAGTATTCCGCGATATCGTCAAGTTAAATCCCGGTGATGAAATTGAATTACATGCCGATGGCAGATTTTACCATTACACGGTTTCCGACCGATTCATCATTCCGGAGCGCGGTGTACCCGAAGCGCAACGGCGGCAAAACGCGCTGTGGATTATGCCCACCACCGATGAACGTCTCACACTGGTAACCTGCTATCCATACACCGACAACAGCCACCGGGTAATTGTGATTGCAAAACCGGCAGCCATGCCGCAGCAAATTGCGAGCAAATTGCCCTAATGTCTCCCTCAAACAAAAAAGGAACGGCGTTATGAGCCGTTCCTTTTTTTGTTGCATTGCCCACTCACTTTGATGGCCACAACTGCAATGTGCCGGATGGCGTTTCTCGCAGGTTTTTCTTCGCTTCTTCCTGCAACCCAACCCAACGGTCCCGGTCATATTTCAAGCCCTTTTCTTTTGACCATGCCTGGTCTGCAAAACTGAGCGCTGCCACCGCATTGGGATGGCCTTCTTTCGCTTGCCGTTTACCTTCGGTGTACAGCGCTTTTTGCACTTGTTTTGCAGAATACTTTTTCAAATTGGCGTTGGCCCATTGCACAAATTCTGCGCCGCTGACCGGTTGCTGGTCATAAATGTAATAATGCACAGATTCCTGCAAATTGCGTTCCGGCGTCGCAATAGAATTACCGGCGCACGCCACAACGGGCAACACCAGTACTGCAATCACGATTGTTCCAAAAAACGTCTGTTTGAAAAAATGTTGCATGATATTATACCTCTATCACAAAAATTGCCCCGCTCGGTTGATTGTCGGTGACGTAAATAATGCCTTGATGTGCGGCAACCACCATTTTACTGAATGCCAGCCCCAGCCCGATTTGTGTCACCGTGTCCGAAAATGGAATTCCGGTATCAAACTTCCCAAAAATCTCACCTTTTTCTTCATCGGGGATGCCCAATCCTTCATCTGCCACTTCGATGCGAGCTGTGTGGGATGAGTCGCTGTCAATCGGGCTGGTTTTTAAGGTGATGGTCGAACCTGCCGGTGCATATTTAATGGCATTGGACACCAAATTATCCACCACCCGTTGGAACAGATTCGCATCGACATTTACAAACGTGTCCGGCTGGCTGTCATCAACGACGATGGTCATGTCTTTTGTGTCGGCCTGTATTTGATGATGCGCTTTGGCCGTGTTCAGCAATTTTCGGGTGCTGATGCGGGTGGGGTTGATGACGAGATGGTTGTGTTCCATTTTTGCCATCAACAGCATGTCGGTGATGAAATTATTCAGCCGTCGTGTTTCAGAATGGATTTTCTCCGCAAAGGTGATGACATCTTCCCGCGACAGTTCCATTTTTGACAGCAATTGGCTGTACCCCAAAATGCTGGTCAACGGGTTGCGCATATCGTGGGCGACCATGTTTGCCATGTCTTCTCGGATGCGCAGTAATTCTGCCAAATCATCATACTGCTGTTTGATTTGCACCATCGAACGCACCCGCGCCCGCAATTCAATCGCGCTGGCCGATTTGCTGACGAAATCGTTTGCACCGGCGTCAAAACCATCGCGAAGCGTTTCTCGGTCATCCAGCGCCGTTACCATAATTACCGGGATATGTTTCCATTGCGGATGCTCTTTGATGTGACGGCAGGCGGTAAACCCATCCATTTCCGGCATCATCACGTCCATTAAAATGACGTGTGGTTTTACCGTTTCCAGCATGTCCAGCGCTTCGCGCCCGTTGACGGCAAATGACAGGGCATAGGGTTCGGCGCGCAATTTGCCTTCCAGCGTGAACCGGCTGGTGGGTTCATCGTCAACAACTAAAATGCGGATGTCGGAATTATTTTTGTCAGCCATTGAAACGTCCTCCGTGATGTTTTCGGATGGGCAGTTGGAGTTCGATGACAACGCCGGGCGCGGGTGTGCGGTTGTACGCACGGCAATCGCCATTGATGCTCCACACCAACGATGCAACCATCGGCAAGCCGAGCCCGATGCCGCCCGCTTCGCCGGTGAAGAATTTTTCACCCTGATAATAGGGTGTCCAAATATGTTTCAACTGCTCCGGCGACAGTGTGACACCATCATCGGCGACGGTAATGGTTACGGCTGTGTCTGTGGCGGCAACGGATACATCAATCTGTGGTGTTTGCTCCGGGTGAAATTTTTTCGCGTTCAGCAGCAGTTCTCGCAAAATGGTGTTCAGCGTTTCGGGTGGAATGGCGATGGTGGTATCGGTAGCCGACCCGTTACCGGAAAATGAAATATTGTCGATGTCCAATGCGGTTCCGAGTGCCGCCAGCATCGGTTCAATCTGTGCTGATGGTAGCCCATTCAACCCGGAAATGGGAACGCTTTGGGTAATATCGGTGAAACGGACAATATCTTCCACCGTTTCTCGCAATCGATTGATGCCATTGAGCGCCCGCTGAGTCAACATGGCAATTTCTTCTTTTGAGAAACTGTCCACTTCGGTAGCCAGTAAATCGGCAGTGGCGATGACCGGCACAATCGGCGCGCGCAATTTGTGAGCAATCATCGCTTGAAATTGCCACATGTCGCGCTGGAGGAGCATTTTGGTGGTTACATCTCTCAGGCGGATGACCCAATCGGTGGGGCGTGCCATCGGGGTGCTACTGGTTGGCAGAAAATCAACCTGAAGCCAAAATGCATGTGCCGTTGCGGTTTCCGGCCGAACCAGATAGCGGGGGCTTTCGGCATCGTTGGGCACGGGCGATAGGATTTTTTTTGTGCCCCAAGCCGCTTTTGGTTCGCGGCGGAATTGTTTTTTGACGATGGTTTGGAAGGGTTCGGTGATGGGGGTGTCCGGGTTGGTGGGCAGGTTGAGGTACGCCCGTGCTTGCCGGTTGGCATATTGTATCTCGCCGCTGTTGTCGATGATGATATAGCCGTCATCCGCATGGTCGATGACCCATTGGAATTTGTTGCGCTCGGTGAGCAGCCGCCGAAAACGGTTGAGGCGGGTGATGGTGCGCACACGCGCGCGCAATTCCTGCCGGTCGAACGGTTTGGAGATGAAATCATCGGCGCCCGCTTCGATGCCCTCCAGCAGTGAATCGCGGTCATCCAGTGCCGTGAGCATGATGATGGGGACTTCCGCCAGTTCGGGGTTTTTGCGAAGTTGGCGGCAAACTTCAAAGCCATCAATATCGGGCATCATCACGTCGAGCAAAATTAAATCGGGGGTGGTGGCGCGTGCTTTTTCGAGTGCTTCGGTGCCATTTTGAGCCAGCGCCACAGCGTAGCCGTCCACTGTCAGCAATCCGTACAGTACTTCGCGCCCGGCGGGTTCATCATCGACAACTAAAATTGTACTTTTGGCATGCATTTTGTTCATCGTTTATCCCAGATATTTTGTGATTGTGCGGGTCAGGTCTTTTAGGCTGATTGGTTTGCTCAAATAATCGTTGGCGCCGGCAGCGATACACCGTTCGCGGTCGCCGGGCATGGCCAGTGCTGTCAGGGCGATAATTGGCAGCCGTTTTGTTTCCGGGTTCAGGCGGATGCGCCGGGTGGCTTCCAGTCCGTCCATATTTGGCATTTGGATATCCATCAGCACCAAATCGGGGTGATGCTCGGCAACCATATCGAGTGCTTCGGCGCCGTTGCGAGCCACAAAAACCTCGTACCCCATCTTTTGCAGATAGATGAGCGTCATCTGCATGTTGACAAAACTGTCTTCGACCAGCAGAATCCGCGCACTTTTGTGCGGAAGGGGCGGCGGATTGTCGGATGTTTGCACGGTGACGGTTTCCGGAATTTTATTCGGTGTGTGCCACGGCAACGAAATTGTAAATCGGCTGCCTTTGCCCACTTTGCTTTCCACCGAAACACTGCCGCCGTGCATTTCGGCCATACGCTGTACCAGTGTCAGCCCCAGCCCCGTGCCGCCGTATCGCCGCGAAAGCCGGCGGTCAAGTTGGGTGAACGGTTGAAAAAGGTGCGGCAGGTCGTCTTCGGCAATGCCGATGCCGGTATCCCACACGGTAAAATGGATGACGTTGGTTTCGGCGCTGCCATAAACATCCAACCCCACGCTTCCGCCGGGGTCGGTAAATTTTACAGCGTTGCTCAGTAGATTGACCAGCATTTGTTTCAACCGTCGCTGGTCGGCATTGACGACGGTTATTTCGGGGGCAATACTGGTGGCGATAGTGATTTGTTTTTGGGTGGCGGGTTGTTTTACAAAACGGGTGCTGGCAATGACGACATTTTCGACGCTGACGGGTTGAATGTCCAGGTTCAATTTGCCGGCACCAATTTTAGAAAGGTCCAAAATATCGTTGATGAGTGTGAGCAGGTGTCGCCCGCTTTCTTCAATTACCTGCAATGCTTTTTCCTGCTCGGTGTTGATGTTGCCGTAAACTTCCTCTTGCAGTGATTCTGTGAGTCCCAGCACAGCATTCAGCGGGGTGCGCAGTTCGTGGCTCATGCTCGCCAAAAATTCATCTTTTAATTTATTGGCTTCTTCCAGCGCAGCGTTGGTTGCACGCAGTTCGGCGGTACTTTCTTCCACCCGAAGCGCGAGTTCGGCGCGTTCTTTTTCCAGCAGAAACTCTGCACGTTTGCGATCGATGATTTCTTGCTTGAGCAGGTTGTTGATGCGAGTCAACTCGGCGGTGCGCTCGCGGACGCGCTGTTCCATTTCATCATAAGCCTGCCGCAGCGCCTCTTCATACTGTTTGCGTTCGGTAATATCGCGCACCACAGCGATGCGCTCGTGCGGGCGGCTGGGGGTTGGCTGAATGCTGGCTTCGAGCCAAACGTAACCGCCGTTTTTGTGCCGCAAACGCACGGTGATGATGGATGGTTCGGTGAGCAATAGCAGCGGCGGTTCCATGGCAGTCAGATGCTCACGGTCATCGGGATGGATGAACGATTGGAGCGGTATGCCAATCAGTTCATCGGGGTGGTAGCCAAGAATTTTCTCGGTGGCGGGCGATACATAAAGGCAAATTCCTTCGGTGGTCATTCGCACAATCATTTCGGTGACATTTTCAATCATCACCAGCGCGGCATCGTTGGTTTCTGCCAGCAGTGCGCGGTATTGTGCCGTTTTTTGCCGCAACGCATCTTGCGTTTGTTTCAATTCAAGATGAGTTTGAACCCGCGCCAGCAGTTCATCGGGCGAGAATGGTTTCCGAATGAAATCAACTGCCCCGGAGCGCAGTGCTTTGGCGGCAATGTCGCTTTCATCCATGCCGGTGAGCATAATGACGCGAGCGTCGGCGGTGGCGGGGTTATGCCGGATGGCATCCAGCACGGTAAAACCATCAATGCCCGGCAAATTTACGTCTAGCAGCACCAAATCAATTTCCGGAACGGTGTCGAGTATTGCCAGCGCTTCGTCGCCGCTTTCGGCAATCAGCAAAATATAATTGCAGGGTTCAAAAACGCTCTGCATAAATTGCCGAACCAGTGCATCATCATCAATTAACAAAAGTGTGGCATCAGACATAGTTTACTGCCGTTGAAAAGTGAGTAAAAAACTAACGTGATGGTGTCCGGGCAATCCCATCCCACTGACAATATCGCTGGGTGCGCCGTCCACATACGCCGAATATTTGCCCAGATAGTCGTACATCGGGAAATTGGCGGCATATTCCGGCGACGGTTTGTTTTCGGTGACGGCGGTGGTTTGCCCGTCTGCCCATGCCATCACCACAGGAATATTTAACATCCTTTGCCCATATTCGTCAATTACTTCGATAAAAATATGGTGCATCATATTTGATTCGGTATCGTCCCAATAGCGTGCTGCTACCAAACGGTACACCGGTTGGCCGGGTTGAGCCTGTGCACGGGTCAGTGTGATACCCAACGCATCGAGCCGCGGGTCCCACACGGGGGGCATATCGCTCACCGGGGCGACCGAGCCGACGATGGGCGTGGGTGTCGGTGCGGCGGCGATGGTCGTCGGTGTATGCCCCAGCGATGCCACTGCTTGCCCGCTGCCGTCCACCAGCGATAGATTCCAGTCGGCAGTGGACAAATCTGCGGCGGCGGGGGTGTAACTGCCGCGAAACGGCAGCGCGGGCGAAAGCGTCACGCCCCAGCGCGTCACTTCCGTGTCACCGTTTCGCAGAATGAGTGTGCCCGCCAGCGGGTGGGTGCTGATGGCGGCAACTTCCACCGAATCGGCGGTCAACCCCAAATTCAGCGCCGCATCTTCGGTGGCGGTTTTGAACCCGCCCATATCGCCGACGGCATACCAGCGTTCCTGCCACGTGATCCATTCGCCGGGGTTGAGCGTGCGTTCATCCCAAAATGTTGGTGCGACGCCGCCCCACAATTCAAAATAATGACTGTCGTCGTCTGTCCACAGCGACGGGTCGAGGTCGCCCTGCCCGAA
>JANTHQ010000037.1 GCA_024762375.1 Anaerolineaceae bacterium | reverse complement strand
ATCAGCATTATCACCCACAGCCAGTTAAATTTGTGATTTTTTTTCTTCTGCAAAAATTCAGAAAAGTTATTCATCGGATGACTCTAATGCATGGAGTGAACCCGCTGTGCCGGTGGCACAACATCGGTAATGCGAACACCAAACCGGTCGTCAATGACCACCACTTCGCCGCGGGCGATGAGCCGGTCGTTGATGAGCACATCCACCGGCTCACCGGCAAGTTTTTCCAGTTCGACAACCGAACCGGGGCCGAGTTGCAAAATTTCCTCAATGCTCATTCGGGTGCGGCCCAACTCAACGGTGACTTTCAAATTGACGCCGAGCAGCATATCTAAATTGCCGCTGCCATTTGCCCCGCTCGATGGTTGTAACGGCGCAAATTGCGCCGGACGGGCAGTTGAACCTGTTGTGGCCGCCGCAGTCGGAACCGATTGTGCCGCAGGGGTTGCCGCACCGACGGGAGAAACCGGTGTCGCGCCGGTAATTTTGTTCAGCTCATCCGCCGAAATTTGCGGTGTCGGTGCCACCGCCGGAGATGCACCGCCGGTCTGCTCTGCCAGCAACCGGTTAATGTCATCCTGACTCAACGCCCCGCCGCTGTCCGCTTCCGGCGATGTGTCGGCATCTGCCGGTTGTGCTTCCTGATTTTCACCACCAATGATGTTGTTCAATTCTTCCGGAGAAATCGAGAGATCATCCACTGTTTTTTACCTCCAAGACATCCACAATTTGCACTGCCAGTTGGTACCCAATTGTGCCCGGCCGGCCACTGAAGCGTTTGTCTTCGCCAACCATAATTGGCAGCGTCCGTTGCACGTGGGTGTCTAAAACCAGCACATCGCCGGTTTGTAATTGCAAAATTTCTTCAAAATTCACATCGGCTTCGCCCAACAGAGTGCGCACATCCACTTCTGTGCGGCGCACGTGCGCTTCCAGCGTTTCGCGGTAAATGCCGGCATCGCGCGTTTCGCCGGCAACCCACGTGTGCGGGCTCAATTCCGACACAATCGGTTTGAGCACCGAATACGGGATACAAATGCTCATCATGCCGGTCAGTTCCCGAATTCGCATTTCAAACCCGATGAACACCGCCGCATCCGATGGCAGTGCCACCTGTGCGAATTCCGGGTTGAGTGTTGTTTCAACCGTTTTCACCGAAATGGAAATGACATTCGACCATGCTTCGGCAATCGCTTCGGCGATATAGTCAATCACGCCTTCCAATAATTTTTGGTCGATATCGGTGATTTGGTGTTCATCGCTGATGGGATGCCCCAGCCCGCCCATCAACCGGTCAATAGCGATTGCGGCGGTATCAGTGTCGAGCGCCAGCATCACCCGCCCCGGCAACGGCTCAAAACGGAAGACCGTGGTTGGCGATGGCGAGGGGATGTTTTGCAGAAAATCGACAAAACTGCCCTGTTCAACATGCACCAGCGATACACTCACGGTGGAACGCAAAAATGCTGATAACGATGATGTGAGTCGCCGCGAGAAATTTTCGTGGATCATCTGCAGGGTGCGAATCTGCTCTTTTGAAAATTTATCCGGCGACCGAAAGTCATACGCTTTGGCATTGGCGATAAATTGGTCGGGTTGGGCGTTGGGCAGTGGCGCACCATCGCTGGGCAATATCGCCAATAGCGCATCAATTTCTTTTTGCGAGAGTGTTTTTTCTTGCGACATATGGGCAGCGCCCTCTCAGCATCAACCGAAGGTTTCGGTTATTGGACTAAAAAGTCGGTAAAATAGACGTTCATAACGGCATCATAGCCGAACAGTTTGTTCACCGAATCGATGATTTCTTTTTTGAGCGTTTCTTTTCCGTCAATGGACGACACGTCATCATACGTTTTGCTCGAAAGCACCGTCATCACCGCATCATCAATTTTCGGGCGAAGTTCATCAATTTTGGTTTTGAATTCGTCTTCGGCCACAGTTTTTTCTTCCGGCAACATCTCAAAGTAGTTGGGAATGCTGGGCCAAAATTCCAACACGACAGTGGTTTGCAGATAGCGCAACCCGCCGGGTTCGGCCAGATTGACCACTTTTGTGTCCAAATTGTACATAATGCCTTGCAACGGTTCGCCGGGGCGCATAAAACTCGCCAACGGCACACCACCGGGCCCCATCATTCCGGGTTGCGGCGTTACCCCTGCCAGCGGAATACCCATCTCCGGCGTGGGGGTCGGTTCGGGTGTCGGCGTCGGGTCGGTGTAATCGACACGGACATAAAACGGTTTCCACATTGTGTCGGGCGCCAACAGCACATACCCCAATCCACCCAGCAACACCAGCAGAAGCACCACGGGGATGATAATTTTGAGGTTCAGAAGTCCCTTGATTTTTCCCATTGATTACATCCTTTCATACACGTTTGGAAATGCTATTGCCCGTTTTCCGGTTGAACCGCCGGCTCGGCCGGAGCGGTTTCTGCTGTGGGCGTGACGGTTTCGGTACCGGGCACCGGCGGCAATTCGATACCGGGAACGGATAGCGAAAACCGTTTTGTGCCGTTGGGGTAAATGATGACCAAATCGGCACGCCGGTTTTTCGCCCGGCTTTTCGGGTCGGCATTGGGTACCACCGGGTTAAATTCGCCATTGCCCGCCGCGGTGAGCCGGTTGGGTGCGATGCCATCCTCTTCTGACAAATATCGCACGATGGAGACAGCCCGTGCCACCGATAAATCCCAATTGGTGGGGTATCGCGGGTCGTTGGGCGGAATATCATCGGTGTTGCCTTCCACCCGAATTTTGTTGTCGGAATTGCGCAGAAAATCTGCTACTTGGTCGAGCACTACTTTTGCTTCGGGGCGAAGTTCGGTGCTGCCAGGTTTAAATGCCAACTCATTCGACAGACTGATAATCATACCTTCCAGCGTCAAATTCACATCAATTTCACCGCCAACGTCCAATTGTTGGGCCAAAACCGCCAGTTCGGTGCTGACGCGATTAAAATCTCGCTGGCGCGGCGGAAGGGTTTGGAAGAAAAGTGGCGCGGAAGTGGTCGTGCTCGGCGAGGTTGCGCCGCCATGGCTGGTGCCGATGAGAGACGTTTGCGCCGTGCCGATACTGTTGAAGGCAGCTCGCAGCGAGGCGGCAACTTCGGCGAAGTTTTTCAAATCGGTGTTGGCCATGGCATACAGCACCATAAAAAACACCAGCAACAGCGACATCATATCTGCCCAACTGGTAATCCACGCTTCCGATACCGGGCAATCTTCGCATTTTTGTTTCTTCGCCACGATAAAAGCTCCTGTTATTCCGCGCTTTCGTCGCCACCGCGCATTTTCGGCGGCAGGAATGATTCCAGTTTTTCACGGACGATTCGCGGGTTTTCTCCGGCTTGAATGGCCAAAATTCCTTCCACAATCACCTCGCGGGCAACCATCTCGTCTCTATCGTTCTGTTTGAGTTTGTTGGCCAACGGCGCGTAAAAGAAGTTCGACAGGATAACGCCGTACAGGGTGGTCAAAAATGCCACCGCCACCGACGGCCCCAGCGAAGAAGCGTCGGCCAAGTTGCCCAAAACGCCAACCAACCCGGTCACCGTCCCGAGCATGCCCATCGCCGGGCTGACCGAACCGAGCATATCAATCACCGCCGCGCCATCTTTGTGCCGCCGCGACATCAATTCGTTGTCGATTTCCATAATGTCGCGCACCACTGCGGGGTCAACGCCGTCTACCACCAGCATAATGCCTTTTTTGACGAAATCGTTATCGATGTTGCCAATCTGCTCTTCCAGCGAAAGCAGACCTTCCCGGCGAGCTTGGTCGGCCAATTCCACAAAACGGTCAATTTCCGCTTTCGGGTCGGCGGCCACCCCTTTGAAGGTTTTCATAATCAATGCCGGGATGGACATCACCAGTTTGAGCGGATGGGCCAAAATTACCACCCCGAATCCGCCGCCAACCACCATCACCAGCGACGGGATGTTGACCAGATTTGCCGGATTATCGCCGTTCATAAGCATCGAGGCGAAATATGCACCATACGCAATGGCAAAACCCAAAATCGTTGCGATATCCATATCTTATTCCTCTCCGGTGTCTTTTTCTACCACCGACGGTAACTGCCCGGCTGATTGCTTTCGAAATTCAATGATGGCCTTCACGATATCCGCCGCAGGTTCGAGCACTACTATTTTTACGCCGGTGGTCAGTGAAATGACGGTATCGGGCGTTTCTTCAATAAATTGAATCAAGTCCGGGTTCACCCAAAATTCACTGTTGTTCAGCCGTGTCACACGAATCATAGTTCTCTCCAAACGGAAATTCGCCCATTCGGTGTGGCATATTTCCAATCGTCACTATATCACTCATCGCGGGGGCTGTCAGTAAAATAGGCGTGAAAAGGACATAAAGTTTGCGTAAATAGCGGGGGTCATCAGTTGATTATCGGATAAACCGCCCGGAACTTTAGGGTAAATTGCATGTCTTTACGCAAAAATTACTTAGACTTCACGCCTTTTTTACTGACACCGGCTGATGCCCGTGCTATATTTTTGAGTGTACACTTGGCAAGAAGTATGTCGTTTGGTTTGCACACCGATTTTTGAGGCAACCGTAAAATGAAAGTAACATCCAGCCAACAATTGCAACAACCACAACCCATTGCGCGCAACACGACCACCGGCGGGCACACCGATCAGAGCTTTGCCATTGCGCTGGCGCAGGCGCAGCAATCGCGCCCGATGCCGGTGTTGCCGCCCACCAGTCGCTGGAGCAGTTTGAGTTTTCTGGCGACAACCAACGCGCCGCGCATGCGGTTCCCGTTTACGCAATCGCAGATGGTGGCCGCAAACGCCGCCGCACCGATTGTCAGTTTGCCCCCCGTCCACACTGCCCCGGCTTTTTCGGTGCAGAAAGCCGCCGCCGTCGCGCCCGCCGCATCATCGCAGCCGATGGCATTGGCAGATTACCCGCATCCCCCCGGCGACAACGGGCGCGGCATCCACTGGATTCCCACCATCAGCCAATCGAAAGCGGTGGTGGATAAATATGTAAAAGAAGCAGTGGATATGGGCATGAAATGGGTGGTTTTTCTGAATGATGGCGCGAACATCGGAGCCAACGATTATCTGGTGCAAAAACTCACCGCCGCCGGTATCGAACCGGTGATGCGGATTTACTCGTCGGGGGTGGTGCCCATTTCCGGCGATGTGCAGAGCATGGTCAAACATTATGTGGATATGGGCGTCCACTATTTTCAAATTTATAATGAACCCAACCTGCAAGTGGAAACGGGCGGCAAACCCGCCGACGTGAAACAATATGTCAACCTGTGGAGCGATATCGCCGAGAAAGTGATTGCCGGCGGCGGACTGCCCGGTTTTGGCGCGTTGAGTCCGCAGGGAGAAACGGACGACCGCGAATTTTTGCAGCAAGCCCTGCAAACGCTCAAAAACACCGGTAAACTTCATTTGTTGGATAAAGGCTGGCTGGCGATGCACAATTATACCGGCCCTCGCCCGTTAAACGACCCCAACGGTTTTCTGCGGTTTCAGCAGTACAACGATATCATCCAGCAGGCATTGGGACGCCCATTGCCCATCATCGGCACTGAAGGCGGCACACACGTCAGCCCACTGGTTTCGCCCGAAAAACAGATTGATATGGTTACCGGGGCATACAAATACATGCTCCACCGCGAACCGTACAATTTCGCTTATACGTATTGGATTATCGCCAACGGACACGACCCGGCGTGGGATGCGCAAGCACTTTTCAAAGACGACGGCGCGACCCCGCTGGCACAAGCCTTGAAAGCTATGGCAGGAGGTACAGCATGAGTGGCATTTTCGGTTCTTTTAAAACAACCGCATCGGCGTTAACGGCACAGCGGTTGCGCATGGATGTCATTTCGAACAATATCGCCAATGCCGAAACAACCCGCACCGCCGCGGGCGGGCCATATCGTCGCCAGCAGGTGGTGTTCGTCGCCAAAGACGACCCCGGCAGTTTCGCATCGCACTTGGCGGTGGCATCGCGCAAGCGGGAAATTGAAGCGCCGGGGCAAGGCGTCGAGGTCTCGCAAATTGTCGCCGATGATTCGCCGGGCAATAAAGTGTACGACCCATCACACCCCGACGCAGATGAAGACGGGTTCGTCACCTATCCCAACGTAAATGTGGTCACCGAGATGACCGACATGCTGTCGGCGTCTCGCTCATACGAAGCGAATGTGACCGTATTTAACGCACTGAAAAGCATGGCGCTCAAAGCCATAGAAATTGGCAACAAATAATTTTTAGCCAAGGGGAAACAAATGTCCACTGGAATTACAACCATAAATCCAATCACCTCTGTCACGCAAGCACAAAAATCGAAACCCACCAATGGTGCCGGCGCAATTACGCAAGATTTTGGCGAAATGCTGGGCAATGCCATCAACGGGCTGGCAGAAAAAGAAAGTTCTGCCAACAGCGCCATCGCCCAACTTGCCGCCGGAGAAGATGTCGATTTGCATCAGGTGATGCTCTCGATGCAAGAGGCGGATATCGCCTTTCAAATTGCGCTGCAAACACGCAACAAACTCGTTGATGCCTATCAAGAAATTATGCGGATGCAGGTATGATGATCAATTGCCCTAGCGGGCAACCAGCGGAGAGCGTATGAGCCAGTCTCTCATTCCTTTTCAACAAGAAGCAATTGCCGCCACGTGGAACAAGATGAACACCGCCCAGAAAGTCGGGCTGGGGGCCATCATTACTGCCGCGTTAACTGCTATCATCTTTTTTGTGGCATGGGCACAAACCCCCGATTATGTCGCGGCGTTTACCGATGTTGACTCAAGTGACGGCGCGGCAATTGTTGAATATCTGAAAGAACAGAAAATCCCGTACCAGATTTCAGAAAATGCCAACGGAACCACCATCCGCGTGCCATCATCGCAGGTGCACGAAGTTCGGTTGGCATTGGCAAGCCAGGGGTTGCCCGGCAAAGGCACGGTCGGGTTCGAGCTGTTCGACACGACCAATTTGGGTATGACCGATTTTACCCAGCAGGTCAACTATCAGCGTGCACTGGAAGGTGAACTGGCTCGAACCATCAACAGTTTGAGTGTGGTTCGCGCGGCGCGGGTTCACATCGTCATTCCCCAGCCCACCCTTTTCAGCGAAGACCAGCAGCCAACCACCGCCTCCATTATGGTTGACATCGACCCGGGGCAGCAATTGTCAAAAGAGCAGGTCACAGCCATCAGTCATCTGGTTTCCAGCGCGGTAGAAGGGCTGACACCGGACAATATCACCATCATCGATATGAACGGGAATGTGCTGTCGGATGGCAGCGGCGATTCCGGTTTATCCGACGCGGTGGCGCTCAGCAGTTCGCAAATCGATACCCAGCGGCAAGTGGAAAAAACGCTGGAATACCGCATCAAATCGATGCTGGAAAATGTACTGGGCCCCGATCAGGCGGTGGTGCGCGTTTCGGCAGATATGAATTGGGACCAGATTCACACCGAAAGCGAAAAATATCTCCCCGCCGAAGAAGGGAGTGTGGTGCGCAGTTCACGGCAAATCACCGAATCATCCAACGCAACCGACGGGACAACCGGCGGCGTGCCCGGCGCATCCAGCAACATCCCCGATGCTGCGCCATCATACCAAACCACTGTCACCGGCACAAACGGCAGCAGCTATCAGCACACCGATATTACCACCAATTTTGAGGTCTCTCGCTCCACATCGGTTGTGCAGTCTGCCACGGGGCAAATTCAGCGGCTGTCTGTGTCGGTGCTGGTCAACAATATCACCGATACCACCGTCATCAGTGCCATCCAGCAGGCAACCATCGCCGCCGCCGGGTTAAACACCGAGCGCGGCGACGTGCTGACGGTCAACAGCATTCCGTTCGACCGGGAATATTTCATCGAGCAAGAAGCGGCGATGAAAGCCGCCCAACAGCGCGATTTCTATCTGCTGCTCGCTCGCTGGGGCATCGTGGTGGTGGCGCTGGGTGCGGTTTTGTTTGTGGCACGCGGCATGCAACGCACACTGACACTGCAAAAAGTTGAAGTTTTGCCCGATGGCGAAGGTGCAGCCGGCTCGTTGCCCGATGCCCGCGCCAACCTGCTCGAATCGATTGACGCGGCAAATCTGGACGGGTACGACGGCTTGGGACAAATCGGGCCGCCGGAATTTGGCGAATCTGAAAAAGAAGCGGCTGCCAAAGCGCAAATGCTGCGGCAATTGCAACTGGTGGCCAAAAACCGCCCCGAAACACTGGCGCAAATCATTCAATTCTGGCTAGCAGAGGATTAAACCAATGGATGATATGGAACTGACCGGCACCCAGCGTGCCGCCGCACTGCTCATCACACTCGGAACCGAGGCTGCATCGCACATTCTGAAACATTTCACGGAAGATGAAATCGAGACGCTGACGTATGAAATTTTACAGATGGGCACGGTTCCTGCCAAAGTAAAAGAGCACGTCATTCAGCAAACGTACAACATGTCGTTTGTCTCTGAAGGCATCGCCAGCGGCGGTTCAGAATACGCCAGAGATATGCTGGCGCGGGCAATGGGCAATCAAAAAGCGCAGGAGTTTTTGGAACGGGTACGCGTGCGCACGCAGGGCGCGCCGTTCGATTTCCTGAAAGATGCCGACCCGGCACAGCTGGCAAACTCCATCAAAAACGAACATCCGCAAACCATCGCCCTGATTGTATCGCATTTGAAACCATCCATGGCCGCCAGCGTGCTCGCCAGTTTGGAAGAAAACTTACAGGGCGAAGTCGCCAGCCGCATTGCAGCGATGGACCGCGTATCGCCCGATGTCATCAAAAATGTCGAAAGTGGCGTAAAAACCAAACTCTCTACGTTGTTAACCCAAGATTACTCGTCGGCGGGCGGGGTTCAAGTGCTGGTGAACATTCTGCATCAGGTTGACCGCGCCACCGAGAAAGTCATCATGGATGCCCTGGATGAATCGCAGCCGCAAGTGGCAGAAGAAGTGCGGCAGAAGATGTTCGTGTTCGAAAATATCGTCACGCTGGACGACCGCAGTATCCAGCGAATTTTGCGCGATGTGGACAGCAAAGACCTCATTTTGGCACTCAAAGGCGCCAGCGAAGAGGTTCGCAATCTCATCTTCCGCAACATGTCAAAACGCGCCGCACAATTGCTGCAAGAAGATTTGGCCATCAGCGGGCCTGTTCGGTTGCGAAATGTGGAAGAAGCGCAGCAGCGCATCGTCAACGTCATCCGTCAGTTGGAAGCCGCAGAAGAAATTGTGGTTGCACGCGGCGGCGATGATATCGTGATGTGATGGTTCGGTGACCTATGGGGAAAATTCTCAAATCTGCCCGTTTCGACCCGCAACCCGTCACAGCCGGCGCGGCTTCGACTGTTGAAACACCGGCGCAGCCGGAAATCGCCGGCACCGAGATGCCGCCTGCCCCGCCACCCGACCCGCAGGCGGAAGCCGAGCGCATCATCGCCGAGGCAGATGCGCAGGCAAAAGCCATCATCGCCCGCGCCGAAGCGGAAGCGGAGCAAATACGCAAACAGGCTCGTCAGGTTGGGTTGCAAACGGGATACGATGACGGCAAGCAGGCCGCCGAAAAAGAGGCGGCAGAAATTGTCGCCGAAATCAAAAAAGTGGCGCAGTCGGCTATCGAAGCCCAAAACAAACTGCTCAAAGATGCCGAATCGCATCTGGGAGAATTGGGGCTGGCTATCGCCAAAAAAATTCTCGCCCACTCGCTGACAGTCGCCCCGGAAATCATCACAGAAATTGTGGCAGAAGTCATCGATGCGGCCAACATTCAGGGCAGTTGTCATGTGCGGGTTCATCCGGACGATTTCAAGATTTTGAAACCACACTGGGAAGCGGTGGCGCATCTGCAACATCCCGACGAGACGTGGGAATTAGTTGCCGATAACCATATCAATCGCGGGGGGTGTATGATTGATATCGAAGGGGGAACCATTGACGCGCGCCTGCAGACGAAAATGGCGCAAGTTGAATCGGCGCTGGCAAAAGCTACAGAGTGACCGTTTCGCCATCGAGCATTTCCCGCACCCGACGCACCAATTCAAATGCAGAAAATGGCTTGCGGATAAACCCGACACCCGTGCCATCGATAGCATCCGCATTGGCTTTGTTTGATGCCTTTCCGGACATCAGCAGCACTTTCATCACCGGATACCGCGCACGCAATTTAACCGCCAGTTCTTTGCCGCCCATTTCCGGCATGATCATATCCGACAGCAACAAATGAATCTCTCCGGCAAAATCGGCGGCCATCGCCAGCGCCGACACGCCATCATGCGCTTCGAGCACCGTATAACCGTATCGAGCCAGCAAACGGACGGCCAAATTGCGCACCGCCGGTTCATCTTCCACCACCAGCACCGTTTCCGACCCGCGCGGCAACTCGGTCAGTTGTGGCTGGCGTCTGGGTTGGGTCACCGATTCAGTGGTTCGCGGCAAATAAATGCGGAATGTTGTGCCCACGCCCGGCTCGCTGTCCACTTCAATAAAACCGTTTTGCTGCTGAACAATGCTGAAAATTGTTGCCAGCCCCAAACCACTGCCTTTCCCTTTCTCTTTCGTGGTGAAAAACGGTTCAAAAATGTGCGCTTTCACATCATCGGGCATGCCCGTGCCGGTATCTGCAACTTGAAGCATCACAAAATCGCCCGCTTTGCCCAGTGC
>JANTHQ010000036.1 GCA_024762375.1 Anaerolineaceae bacterium | reverse complement strand
CACGGTGGATGGTTTGCGCCGCCGATTGCCACGCTTGCCGCAACGCCGATTCATCGTGGGTCATCGGGGTGGTGACGGCAATGACGGTTTGGCGATCGAGCCATTTAGCGGCGATTTGCCCCGCCACGCTGTCGCCGCCATCTCGACTGCGTGGCACAAAAACCACATCTGCGGTTTCGATGGCGCGCAATCCTTTCACGGTGATGAGGTCGGGGTCGCCGGGGCCCAGCCCGACGGCGGTCAAAAGGGGTATGTTGGGTGTTTCAAGTTCAAAGTTCAAGGGTTCAGGTTCCAAAGTTTCAGGATTATATTGTAAAATTATTTTTCACCATTCATTTTCCGTCCACCAACATAAAAACGGGATTCAACGGTTTGAACCGCATCAGCGATAAAATCGGTTCGCCGCGCTGAATTTGAATTTGCGATACCCGCGCATCGGGCAGTAATTGACGGGCGAGATGTAAATTTTCCAGTGCTACCATATTGATGACTAGCCGTCCGCCGGGATACAATCGCTTTTTCACCACGGCGACGATTTCCGCCAGACTGCCGCCACTGCCGCCGATGAAAACCGCGTGCGGGTCGAGCCACCCTGCCAGCGCGGCGGGCGCACGTCCCTGCTGCCAGTGGTAATTTTTCGCCGGAAATTGCCGGTGATTTTCCGCAATATGACGGCATAATTCCGCGCGTTTTTCCACCGCAAACACCGTTGCCGCCGGTTGTGCCCGCGCCGCCTCCAGCCCTACCGCGCCGCTGCCCGCGCCGATGTCCCACAGCACTTCGCCCGGTTGCAGCGCCAATTCTGCCAGCGCCAGCAGCCGAATTTCGCGTTTGGTGATTTGCCCGTGCCACTGTGAAAAAGCATCATCCGGCAGACCGGGTGGAATGGCGGCAGGGGGTGGGGTCGGATGCCATACCACTAACACGTTTAGCGGGGCAAAAGTTTGCTGCCGGATGGCATCCAGTGTGCTACGGACAATGCGCTCATCGGCACGTCCCAAATTTTCGCAGATGGCGCACGGCGCATCGGCAGGCAATCCGACCGCCAGCAATTGCGCGGCGATGGCGGCAGGGGTGTGGGTTTTGTCGGTCAGAATGGCGGCTTTTTCCGCCGCCAAAATTTGCGGGATGATGGCTTTCAGTGGGCGGGCGTGCGCGCTGAGGAGTGCCGCATCGTGCCACGGTTCGCCCAGCGCGGCAAAGGCCAATTGAAAAGCCGTCGGTGCTGGGTGAACCCGCAGGGCGTCGGGCGGAAAATGGCGGCGCAATGTCCCGCCGATGCCGTAAAAAAGCGGGTCGCCCGATGCCAGCACCACTACCCGCGCGCCCCGTTGCCGTACCGTTTTCAGTCGTGCCGCCAGCTCGTGCATTTTTCCGGTAATGGGGATTTTCTCGCCGGAAAACGCATCGAAATGCGCCAGATGCCGTTTGCCACCGACCAGCACATCGGCGCGGGAAATTTCGGCGCGGTGGGCGGTGGGCAGGCTGTCGGCATCGCCATTAATGCCGATGATGGTGATGGGATGCAGTTCAGTTGCCATTGGTTGCTTCTCCCGTGCCGAGTAATTCGCCGTGAATACTGAAACAGAGAACGTTCACAGCATACGCCTCACCGGCAAAATGCCGGGCGTGTGCGGCGGCGCGTTGCGCCAGTTCGGCTTCCAGCCCGGAGATGCCCACTTTCCGCAAAATTATTTGCGTGTGCCGAGCGGTGTTCGCTTGCCGCACTTGTGCCACCACTTCAGCGGGGGCACCGATATCCGCCGCCACCGTCGCCAGAAAATCGTGGTCGATGGTGCCGTCGCTGACATGCGTCCGGAAGCGTCCTTGTGCCATTTTGGAGAGTTTGCCCACCATGGTAGAAAGGGTCACCCGCGATACTTTCAAACGCCGTGCCTGTTTCAGCGCATAATCCAAATGGTCGCCCACCTGCAAAAATGCCATTTCGGGCAGATGGGGATATTGCGCCTGTGCATACATTTCACTGCGGTTGCCGGTGGTGAAAACCACGTGCGCCGCGCCGTTTGCCACCGCAACTTTCAGTTCCACATAAATACTGGCGCGGTATGCCGAAACAGAATACGGTTTGACGATACCGGTGGTTCCCAGAATGGAAATGCCGCCCAGAATGCCCAAACGGGGATTATAGGTTTCGGCGGCGATTTTTTCACCATTGGGCACACTGATGGTGATTTTCAGCCCTTGCGTTGCCAGCCGATGCCCTGCTTCGGCGCGGGCAGCGGCGGCAATCATCCGCCGGGGCACGGGGTTGATGGCAGATTCGCCGACCGGCACGGGCAAGCCCGGTTTGGTAACTTTTCCCACCCCGGCACCGCCGGTGATGATGAGTTCCGGGGAGGGAAACCATTCGGCGGTGGCTTGAATTTCCGCACCGTGGGTCACATCGGGGTCGTCGCCGGCATTTTTGATGACCCCGCAACGGACGCAGTTTTGTGCCAAGAATTCGCAACGTTCAATGCGGAAGGTCACATTTTTGCGTGCGGGGAGGTCAATGGTCACTCTCGAAACCGGCCTGCCGGAGACCAGCGCCCGTATGGCGGCGGTAGTGGCGGCGGTGGCACACGCGCCGGTGGTGTAACCTTCGCGCAGATTTTCTTTCCGCCACGCGGCATCGCTGTGAACTTTTTTCGCTCGGTTGCCCATTAACTCACTCATTGTTCAATATTGAGGGTCAGTCGCAGCAAGGCATTCATAATTGCCGCGGCGACGGTCGAACCGCCTTTTCTGCCCGTCACGGTGATGTACGGCACATCTAGCATCTGCAATGCCGCTTTCGATTCGACGGCGTTGACGAACCCAACCGGCACACCAACCACCAACGCCGGGCGGATAGCCTCTTCCCGCACCAGCCGGATCACTTCCAACAGGGCGGTTGGGGCATTGCCGATAGCCACGATGCCGCCGTGAATTTTGTCGGCGTTGTGACGCATCGCCATAGTTGAGCGGGTTGTCCCGGCGACGCGCGCCATTTCTGCCACCGCCGGGTTACTGATGTCGCAGATTTTACGCCCGCCGAGTTTATCCAGTAACATTTGGCTGATGCCGACTGCCACCATGCGCACATCGGTAACGATGGCGCATCCCCCTTGCAGGGCACGAATGCCCGCCATCACCGCGCCGGGCGAGAAGCGGAGCATATGCAGGAAATCAAAATCTGCCGAAGCGTGGATGACCCGCACAGCAACGGTCAATTCGTCCGGTGAAAGGTTATGTTCACCCAACTCGGTGCGGATGATGCGGAAACTTTCTTTTTCGATGGGGTGTTGAGTTATCATAGCTATCCCTTCGCCAAGGTGTATTTTCTGGCATACCCGCGTGGGGTGACCATTTTGCCGTCGCTGATAAAGGTACGCCGGTTGCCCACAATGATGATGGTAACCATATTCACGTCGGCGGCGGGCAATTCTGCTAGGGTGATAATTTCCACCGCTTGTTTTTCCCGATAGGCGGCGCGCACCACACCGACGGGGGTTTCCGGTGGCAGATGCCGCGCCAGAATTTCGCAAGTCAGTGCAAAGGGTTCCACCCGTTGTTTCCCTTTTGGATTGTAGAGACACAGGATGAAACCCGCACTGGCTGCCGCTTCCACCCGCCGCAGAATATCATCACGGGGAACCAGTTGGTCGCTCAGACTGATAGCAGCAAAATCGGTCATCAACGGAGCGCCCAACAGTGCCGCCGCCGCATTCAACGCGGAAATGCCGGGGATGACCTCAACCGCCACCGTGGTATCGCCGCGCTCGTGCAGCACCTCATAAACCAAGCCCGCCATTCCATATACCCCGGCATCGCCGCTGGAAACGAGCGCCACCCGTTTGCCATCGCGGGCAAAATCTACCGCCTGATTGACTCGCTGCACTTCCTGCCGCATCCCGGTTGCCTGTCGCGGGGTATCGGGAGCGATGTTTTTCAGCAAGCGCAGATAAGTTTTATAGCCGATGATGATGTCGGCGTGTTCGATGGCGTGAATTGCGGCGGGGGTGATGTGTGCCGCCGCACCGGGTCCAATGCCGATGACGGTGATACTCATTTTTTCTCCGATACGGCGGCTTCGGCAAACGTTGCTATGTCGTTGAGGGCGCGCACTGCCGATTCAACCAAGAATGCCGCCAGCACAGCGCCGGTTCCCTCACCCAGCCGGAAATGTAAATCGAGCAGCGGGGTCAACCCCAGATGCGCCAACATTGCGCGGTGTCCGACCTCTACAGACTTATGCCCGCTGAACATATAGTTTTTGGCAGCGGGCGCCAATCCTGCGGCGATGAGTGCGCCGGCGGTGGAGATGAATCCATCCACAATAACCGGGATGCGATGCGCCGCTGCACCCAAAATCAACCCGGCAATCCCGCCGATTTCAAATCCCCCCACCTTTGCCAGCACGCCGAGCGGGTCGGCGGGGTCGGGTTGGTTTGCTGCCAACGCTCGCTCAATCACGGCGATTTTTCGCTGCAAGCCGTCATCATCAATACCCGTGCCGCGCCCGGTTGCTTCGGAGGGCGAAAGGCCGGTGAAGGTGGCGGCAATTGCTGAGGAGGGCGTGGTGTTGCCGATACCCATATCGCCGGTAATGAGCAGGTTCAGCCCGTCGGTTACCCTCAGATGCTCCACCACCGCAATACCTGTTTCGATGGCTTGTCGTGCCTGCTCGCGTGACATTGCTGCCCCTACGGCGATGTTTTGCGTGCCAGGCGCGATTTTCCGGTCAAGAAAATTGGGAGCGTCGCTTTCAATGGGTGCAGCAATGCCCATATCAACCACGGTGACGTTGGCGCCAACGTGCCGTGCCAGGGCATTAATCGCCGCGCCGTTGTTCAAAAAATTATACACCATTTGTGGGGTCACTTCGGCGGGAAAGGCGCTGACGCCCTCGGCGGTCACGCCGTGGTCGCCAGCCATCACCACCACGTGTTTTTTGTCGAGCGGGGGGTCGAGCTTGCCGGTTATGCCTGCTACTTGGATGGAAATATCTTCCAACAGTCCCAGACTGCCGGCGGGTTTGGTCAGTTGCGCTTGTCGTTCGGCGGCTTGGGCGCTGGCTGTCGCGTCCAAAGCAGAGATAGCTCGAATAGTTTTTTCGAGAGTAGTCATTGAGTTTCTCCTTTTCAATGTTTTAGAATTGCAAACCGAGTGACGGAGGCAATTCCCGCGTTTCACATTTCCATTACTTGTTGCGCCACTGCCACAGTGACGTTGGCAAATTTTTGTTTTTCCACAAGCAGCGTTTCCGTCTGTGCTGCCAACAGCGCTGACGGTTCTGCCACGCCGGGTACGCCGAGCGCCTTCATCGCCCATGGCGACGGGTTGGGCAGATTGTCTACCGCCGCAATTTCGGCGCGGGTGAAAATTTGCAACTGCCAGTTTTGCCGCCGACACGCTTCCAGCAAACCGATTTCATCCGCTTTGGCATCAATGGTGGCAATCATAGCGATGCTCAACAGCGATAACTCTGCGCGCGCCAGTGTCTCTTCCACCGCAGCGATGATTTCTGCCGCCGGTGTGCCGCGATTGCACCCGACTCCCACCGCCAGCACGGGCGGGCGATAAACGATGAGCCGTGAAACGGCACGGCGCAGGTCGGCGGGCAGGGTACGCGCAGAAACAACAATGGCGGCATTCGGTCGGGCGGCGATGAGCGCTTCAATGGTAGAATAGCGGCTGACATGCGGCGGCAGGTCGGCAAGCCACGAATCATCGCCGCCATCCTGAAAAATGCCCGTCGGTTCGCCGTTGACCATCGTCGCGATAACGGCGGTCATATCGTCTCCCGTTTCCAACTGCCAACCGAATTTTTCTCCCAGCAAATCGAGTGCGGGCAGTTGCTGCCCGTCGCTGGCGGTGGTGAGAATTGCGTGCCCGCCAAGCAGATCAGCGATGCGTTGCGCCAGAAAATTTGCGCCCCCTTTATGCCCGCTCAACAGGCTGATGGCGTTGCGTCCCTGCTCATCCGTCACCACCACAGCGGGGTCGGTATGTTTGCTGCGCAATAACGGCGCGATTTCACGCACCACAATGCCGCTTGCCATCAAACAAATTAACGCCGAATGCCGCCGAAAAGCATCGTGCAATACCTGCCGCACCGAAACGGTGTACCCGATGGTATCGGCGGGCGGGTCGGCGGGCAGAAAACGGGCGGGGGCATACAGCATGCTGTGTTTGAGCAACCGGTGCAGTCGCAAGCCGGTTTCTGCGCCGCGGCGGGTGAGAGCGATGATTGCCGGGCGGTCGGTACGGTCGAGCGGGGCAAACGCCGCGCCATACAAATGCGAATCGGCGACGCCGGCTGCACCTTTTGCCAGCACGGGGCTGACGATGATGAGCGCTTGATGGGTGATTTCGGCGGCATCTATTTGCGCGGTGATGGTTTCTAGCGTGCCCCGCAGCACCAATTCATCCTCCCAACTGGCACGATACACCACCGCAATCGGTGTGTCGGGTGTATATCCGGCGGCGAGCAGTTCATCCACCACTTTCGCAATCATCCCCGCGCTGAGAAAAAGAACGATACTGGTGTGGTGCGCCGCCAAATCACGCAGGCGTTCCGTGTCGGGCACGGGGGTTCGCCCCGGCATACGGGTGAAAATGACAGTTTGCGTTTGTCCCGGCGCGGTCAGTTCGGTTTTGAGGGCGGCAGTTGCGGCAAACGCCGACGACACACCCGGTACCACCGAATACGGAATCTTCAACCGCGACAACTCGCGCATTTGCTCCAATGTTGCGCCGTAAAGGGTGGGGTCGCCGGTGTGCAACCGCGCCACAGTTTTCCCCTGCGCCGCCGCCCGCCGCATAATTTCGATTTGCGCCGCCAGTTTCAAGCCCGCACTGTTGTGGATTTCCGCATGGGGGCGGGCGTGTGTCAGAATTTTCGGATTGACCAGCGAACCGGCGTAAATTATCACATCTGCCGCGGCGATGATTTTTTGGGCTTTGAGAGTCAGCAGGTCGGGGTCGCCCGGCCCTGCACCTATAAAATAGATGGTCATTGTGTGTTTCGAGTTTCAGGTTTAATTGAGTGACAAATTTTTTTAGAACACAAACTTTCGCTTTTAAATGTCATTCCGAATGCCATCATTCCCCGTGATGGTGGTGATGCCCGTGGCGGTGGCTGTGCGCCGAACCGCCGTGCAGGTGATGGGTATGCTGCTCCGCGCCAACCTGATGCTCATATCCCGCCATCGGGAAGCGATATTTGCAGAGGTCGCAGGTCATCGCGGCGGTGTGGTCGAGCATTTCTTGCACCCGCTGCACGGCAACATCCACCACCAGCGGATGCGCGTTCAAATAATCGGTAATCAGCACGGGAATGCCGTGCGCTTGGCTAAAACGCTTGGCAATGACGTGGATGGCTTCATCCACTTTGCCGGTGAAAAGCAGATAGGGCATGACCACAATTTGCCGCGCGCCCAATGCGATACATCGCTGCAAACCCTCTGCCACTTTGGGACGTGCCACGGCTTGAAAGGCATATTCTACCGTGCGGAAGGGACGCTTTTCCCACAGCAGGTATGCTGTGCGGGCGATTTCGGCATTGCTGGCTGGGTCGCTGCTGCCGCGCCCCACCACCAGCACTGCAGTTTCTTCCGGCGGCAGGGCATCGGCATTGGCGGCGAGCGCATCTTCCACCCGCAGGGCGGTTAAAGCGACCAGGTTTGCGTGCGGGCTCAATGGCGTGCCATAATGAAAGGTAACAGTGGGAAATTGAGCCCGCGCCCAACGGACAGCCGCCGCCACATCGTTTTTCTGGTGTGCCGCACCGCCCAAAAACAAGGGTAGTACCAGCACATTGCCCCCGTCACCGACTGTTTGCGCTGCCTTGGTTAAGCCGGCTGCCATATCGGGGTCTACCAATTCCAAAAAACAAGTGGCGGTGGGTATATTAATTTGAGCCGCCACCGCATCGGCAAATTGATTGAATTCAATGACAGCTTGTGATACGCGACTGCCGTGCCCGACGATGAGAAGTTGTTGGTTGGTCATAAATTATTTGTCCTTTATAAACGATTTCTTTCACATACGGTGACGAAATTTTGTACCAACTGCAAATTTCCGGCGAAGCACAGGGGCAGGTACGATGCCACTAAATTTTGATGGGCGCATACCGCCGGTGAAACTTTTATGGGTGTCACGTCCCACGTGCTCCAGTAAAACTCATGTCCCTGCGCCGATGCGCCCGCCGACAACAGGAAATTCTCCGCCCTCCCTTCCACCAGCCGATAGCCCAACGCCGCCAATTTTGGCTGCATTTGAATGACACCGGGAACTAACTTTCCAGTTTGACCGTCCACCATATTTTTGACAATTCGGTCGCCTCCAATAGCGAATGATTATGCAAAAGCTGCTGCGGCGTTCCGGAAAATGCCACTGTACCGTGTTGCAGAACGATGACATAGGTTGCCCAGTAACGCACCACCGATAAATCGTGCGTTGCCAGCAGAATGGTTGTGCCGTGGTCGTGCAAGGTTTGCAAAATCTCGAAAATATCTAGTCGCGCCCACGGGTCTATTGCCGACAATAATTCATCTGCCAGCACCACCGATGGTTCCATTGCCAGTACCCCGGCCATTGCCACCCGCGCTTTTTCCCCGCCACTGAGGGCGTGCGTCGGGCGGTCAAGCAGGTGGGTGATGGCGCACAGCTCGGCGGCTTGCTGCACGCGCCGGGCTGTTTCAGCTTGGCTCAACCCCAAATTCAAGGGTCCGAAACTGATGTCCTGTGCGACGCTGGCGCTGAAAAGCTGGTCATCGGGATTTTGGAACACGATGGCCACTCGCTGGCGTAGTTGCCGCAAACTGCTGCGCGTGTACGAAAACGGTTCACCATTGAAGCGGATTTGCCCCTGTTGCGGGCGATACAACCCGTTGCAGTGCAGAAACAGAGTCGATTTCCCTGACCCGTTGCGCCCCACCACGGCAATTTTTTCGCCGGATGGGATGGTAACGGTCAGTCCGCACAGCGCGCAATCCGATTGCCCGTTGTGCCGAAACCGCACGTCGGAAAATTCAAAAACCGGGGTCATACCGGTATCCTCCATATTCCTAGCATCGCTATCACCCCGCTGACACCCCACATTGCCAGTGTCGGATTTGATTGATATTTTGCAGGCAACACCCGCAATTCTCCATCAAAACCGCGCGCGTCAAGCGCATATTGAAACCGTCTGCCCTGTTGAAAAGTTTTCATAAAAAGATTGCCGCCCAGCAGTGCCGCGCTGTGCATTGAATTGCGGGCAGTGGCATAACCCAAGCGACATTCCTGAGCCGTGCGCATTCGGTTCAGATTGTCCAGCAGCAGGAATGTGGCACGATAGACCATCGCGGTGATGTCAATCAGTGCGCCCGGCACGTGCCACCGGCGCAGCAGCTCCACCAAATCGACCAGTGGTGTGGTGAGCGCCAGAAAATTCATCGCCGAAACTGCGCCGAGGGCGCGAAAAACGGTGCGCAGGGCAGTAGAAAGTTCCTCCGCCGTGCCGAAAATCCACAGACTGCCGAGCCGCCAGTGCCAAAGTGTTGCTTCCGGCGGGGTAGCAACGGTGAAGGTTACGGCAATGCCCACCGTTGCCAATGCCAGAAATGTGCTTTCGCCAAGCAGAATGCGCCCGAACACCTTGGCGGGGATGCGTGCTACGGCAACTGTCAGCAGACTCATCCACCCCAGCGCCCACAGGCTCGTCAACGGATGATCCAGTGCCAGACAGAGTGTCAGCACGGTCAGCGCAATGCCCGCTTTCAATGCGGGTTCGGTGTGCCGCAAGCGGTTACCATAGGCATACCGGTCAATCAACACTGTTTCTGCCCTTCCAGTATCCGACGGCATAACCGATTAAAATGCCACCGACCGCCGCTTGCAGGGCGAACAGCGCGCTTTCGGTTTCCGAAGCGGGTTTCCACCAATTGGTAATCCATTCGGCATTATAATCGGGAGCAATGGTTCCGATGGTGGTAGAGGCGAGGTCATCTGTGCCGCCAAAATCGGCGTTGCGGATGGTGAACAGCGGGATTGTCACCAGAATAACGATGATCACAATACCGGCAATGATTGTTCTTTTACTGAATCCGGCGGGGGTTTGTGTTTCGGTGGTCATCTCAAATGCCCTCCATACCCAATTCTTTTAATTCGGGGGCGGCGTTTGTTTGCAAGAAGTTGAAAATCAGCACAATGAGAATACCTTCGGCTATTGCCAGCGGGAATTGGGTAACGGCAAAAATTCCGGCAAAGGTGAGCCACGACCCCACAAAACCGGTCTGCGGATTGGGAAATGCCAACGCCAATTGGGTGGATGTGATAATATACGTCATCAAATCGGCGATGAAAGCAGTGAGAAAAACACTGACCCACGTGGGCACGCGCCCTTTGAGCGGAAGCCACACCAAATAATATGCGACCAGCGGTCCGCCAATTGCCATACTCACCGAATTTGCCCCCAATGTGGAAATGCCGCCGTGCGCCAGCAGCAGTGCCTGAAATACCAGCGCGATAGTTCCCAATATCGTCACCACAAACGGGCCGAAGAGTATCACCCCCAACCCGGTGCCGGTGGGATGGCTACTGGAGCCGGTGACACTGGGAATTTTCAGTGCACTGAGGATGAACACAAACCCGCCCGCCATACCGAGCATCAAGCGCTGTTCCGGTTTTTCCTTCAGGATTTTTTTGATTTGGATAAACCCAATCAGCCAAAATGGGATAGCCACCGCCCACCAGAATATCGCCCATCCCAA
>JANTHQ010000035.1 GCA_024762375.1 Anaerolineaceae bacterium | reverse complement strand
TCGGTTCCGGCCACAAATGCCGACGGCGGCTCGATGACTCGCGGTGAAATGCGCAGCACTTCGCTGACAGCATCTACCACCAAACCAATCATCGAATTTTGATGCTCAACCACCACAATGCGCGTATTTTTGCTGATTTCGGCGCGTGGCATGCCGAAACGGGTTCGCAAATCAATCACGGGCACAACAGTGCCCCGTAAGTTGGTCACGCCTTCGACATATGGATGCGCGTGCGGCACCAGTGTAATCTGTTGCGGGTTGATGATACTTTCGACAATGGAGATATCCACGCCATAAAATTCATCGCCCAGTTTGAAAACCACCAATTGAGTTTCATCGTCATCGAACCCATCCACTTCCGGTGCGGTCACCGCAGCGCGAACCGCTTTGGGCGGTTGAGCGGGTTTCGGTTCCAGTGGCGGCACATGCTCGGCGGGGGGCGCGGGCGGCGGCGATTCAATCGGCGCGGCGGGCGGTGGCGCATCTTCCACAGTAGCGGGAACGGGTTGCGGTGGCGGTGATGAAAAAAGATTACTCAACCCCGATTTTAGTTTCTCTCTTTTTCTGCTCATCGGTTTTCCTCAAACAGTTTTTCAACTTCTGTGGCCAATTGGCGATATTGTTCGGCGGCACGGGTGCGCGGTGCATACAGCAACACCGGTTCGCCCGTCACGGGACTTTCGCGCAAACGGGTATCCACGCCGATAACCGTATCGAACATCGCGGTGGAAAAATGGGTTTGCAATTGTTCCAGCACCGTGCGGCAAATGTTGTTTCGCCGGTCGTAAAGGGTTGCCAGCAAATGGTAGCGCAGGTGCGGATTTGTGTGCTGCTGCACCTCCGCCACAATATCGAGCAAGCGGTTTAGCCCGCGGGCGGCATAAAATTCACACTGCACGGGAACCAGCACCATTTGCGCGGTGGTCAGCGCCATCAGCGTGATAGCACCCAGCGATGGCGGGCAATCGAGCAACATATAATCGTATGCGCCGGACCATTTTTGCAGAATTTCGCCCAGCAAAAATTCATATCGACCCCGGTCGTACAAACTGCGCTCCACACCGGCCAATCGCACATCGGCGGGCAGAATGTCCAACCCGTCCATCCCGGCACGGTAGATGGCTCCCCGTTCCGCTTCCGGCAATTCCAGCGCCGATGCATCGAGCAAATCTGTTACCGTCCACGGCAGTGTGTCACCATCCAGCCCGGCGGCCATCGTTAAATTTGCTTGCGAATCCAAATCTACCATCAAAACCCGTTTGCCGCGTTCGGCCAAACCTGCGCCCAACGACATGCAGGTGGTCGTTTTTGCCACCCCGCCTTTTTGATTGCTGATTGCCAAAATGGTCGTCATAATTGCCTCGCGCAGTTTTACCGGCCGGGTGGTGCTGAAAGTGATGACTGGGCATTGTTTACAGCTTCCACTTCCACCTGCATCAGTTCCTCAAAATCTTCGGTGGTCAGATTAAAATGCTTGACAGCATCTTCATCCACCGGATATGCCAACCCATCGCTGCCCAAACCGATACCCACCATCAGCGCGGCAGCATCGGCCAGATGCACCCATTCGGTTACCGGCGGGTCGATGGTCGCCAAATTCGGTTCGTGGTGATACCGGATTGCCTCCACCAAAACAGCGGGCAACTGCCATTCTTCGGCGATGCGCCCGCCCAACTGCGCGTGATCCATGCCGGTGAGCCACCGTTCCAGTTCGATGAATGATGCGCCCTGCTGCTGCAAATTCAGCCACTCATCCTGCCACGATACTTCGTGCAATAGAAGTTCATCCAGCACCAACTTGCCGATATCGTGCAATAACCCTGCAATGAAAACTTGGTCGGCGCGGCGGTATTTGTTCAACCGGGCCAGCCATTTTGAGCCGGAAGCCACCGCAATTGAGTGATACCACAACGCGCTGCGCTCCATACCGTATCCCGGCATCTTCCGGTTGAGCATCTCGCTCACCGAAACCGTCAGCAGCAAATCGCGGACCTCTACCGTGCCCAGCGCCAAAATCGCTTTGTCGAGCGATGCCACTTTGTATCGCAGCCCGTAAAATGGACTGTTGGCCCACTGCAACAGCCGCGCCGACAGGGTTTGGTCCATGCCGATGACCTGCGCCAGTTCCTGAATTTTGTAATCGGGGTCATCGAGCATTTGCAAAGCCTGCAGCGTCGTTTGCGGCAAACTGGGTAACTTTTGGGTGTATTTGAAAATTACGTCAAAATCAATCTTGGGCATAATTCTCGCCTTACCTTCTGTGTGAACCACACAACTAATAGAGAAACCATTTTAAACTCATACAACCACTTTCACTGTTATTGTTTCTCGGAATGTCATTCCCGCGAAGGCGGGAATCCATAGGTTTCTGTTATGGATTCCGGACAATTCGCTGCGCGAATTTCCGGAATGACAGTTGAGTGTGATTGAATTGTATGAAGTTTATCCGCTTCCACTATAATTTATTTTGCGCCTTCTTGCTGGATCATCACCCGAAATGGCTCGACCACGCCGATGCGTTTCGAGAAATTCCGCAAGCGTTCCAGCACGGGATAGGTTATTTCTTGCCCTTTGGGAACCAGCAGCAATCCGTTCACCGCTTCGATATCCTCGTGGGCTATCATGCCGATTATCAAATCGCGCACGCGCACCGTTTTTACAATTTGCCCGATTTTCTCGAAATGCATGGTTTCTAACGCCGCGACAATTTGGCCGTTGTAATCGTCGTGTTTGGCGCGCAGCACGGCCAGCGCTTCTCGATGCGGTACGCCGCTGGCAACAAGTTGGTCAAAATCAAGCGTCACTTTCAAAATTTGAGCGCCCAGTGCAATGGTGCGTGCTTCATCGCTCAATTGCTCATCGGCGGGGTAAACTTTGAATGGCTTCTGTTGGGCAGCAATCATCTGTGCAATTGGTTTTAAACGGGGAATATTCCCCAACAATTTTGCACCAACTTGCGGATGTGTTTCAAACATCGTCTTTTCTTCATCGCTGAGCGGCGCTTGCGCATAAACCCGTTCCAGCAAATCGGTGGGCAAGGTTACGCAACCAATTTCCGAAAGCAGCCCGGCAATTTCATACTGCCAGCCGTTGGTCAGTTTCATTTCGTGCCGAATGTGGCGCACATAACTGCGAATGCGAGTGGCACGGCTAAATGCCAACGGCGATGCCAAACTGAGCATATCTGCCAGCACTTTGATGCTACCCATCAGGGTTTTCTCCAGCAGGTCGCGTTCAGCGGTAACCAGCCGGTATTGCTCCAAGCCGGCTTGAACGGCCACGGTCATCGTTTCGTATGGACACGGTTTGGTCAAAAACCGAAAAATGTTGCCGCGATTCACCGCATCAATGGCGGTCTGCATATCGGCATTGCCGGTGAGCATGATGCGCACCGTGTCGGGCGAAATTTCTTTCACCCGCCGCAAAAATTCCACGCCATCCATTTCCGGCATACGCATATCGGCGACCACAACCGCAAACGGGCCGCTCTGCTCCAATAGCATCAATCCCTGCATCGGCCCGACGGCCAATTCCAAATCGAAGGTTTTCCGCAAACGGCGGTTCAGCGCCGCGAGCAAATTTGAATCATCATCAACAAACAATACCCGTTCTTCGGTCACGCAACGCCCTCCCGAACCGTTTCTGCACACGCGCGCTCCCATGTAGAAAGCCGCTGTGCCAGTTTTTGATGTTCCAGATAGCCCATGTCGAATTTCCCGGCGCGGTCCACATCGCTGACGGCGGTGAGTCGATATTCCAGCCCGTTGGCAGCATGCACAGCCGTCACCGCCGAAAAACTGCCATCCACGTGCGGGGCGTGATGTTGCGCCACCGCCTGCACTACCGCCGGCGGCATGCCCCACAGTCCCAGCAGGTACGCGCCCACCTGCGCATGATCCACACCGAACACGGTTCGTTCTGCCGTGGGCAAATCGCCCGCCGACTGCAATGCCAGTTTTTTGGCGGTGGCATACGCTTCGGCAAAATAACCGATTAAAATGAGTTTCCCGACATCGTGCAGCAGACCGGCGGCCGCCGAAAAGTCAATCACCGCAGCCGAAGCATGTTCTGTCTGCGAAATGCGCCGGGCAAATTGACTGACGCGGATACTGTGCTCCCACATCGAGCGGATCGCCGTTGCCGCCAGAAAATCGTGCTCAAACTGCCGAAACACCTGCGCCGACAGCGCCAACAACTTCAGGGTGTTTAACCCCAGCAAAACCGAAGCCTGCGCCGGCGGCGGAATGTGCGGACGCAAGCCGGAAAAAACGGTGTCCATATACTGCACCATCGCCGGTGTAAAACCCATTCGGTGCGAAACCAGATGACTCAATCCGTTTACGGGCGTGTCGGCGGTTTCCAATTCCCGCAAAATTTCATCGAACGGAATACCGAGCGACACAAACGGATTCAATTTCGATACCGCGCGCCGAACTTCAGCATTTGGCATCAGCGCAGAAAGTTCGCATGCCTGCTGAATGGTATTTTTTAAAGTATCCGCATCGCACGGTTTGCCCAAATATTGATGGATTGCCGCCGCACCGCGCAAAATTGCAGCGCGCTCGGATTGCCCCGACAACACAACACGCACCGTTTCCGGCCATTCATCCATAACCCGCTGCAGCAATTCCGCGCCGTTCATACCGGGCATTCGCATATCAGAAACGATGACATCGGCAGGTTTGACGGCAAGGCTGGCGAGCGCTTCTTTTCCGCCGGACACAAATTCCATATCCCATTCTCGCCGCATGGAACGGAGCATGCGCCGCAAACCTGCAAGCAAATTCTGCTCATCATCCACAAACAGAATGCGTTTTTTGTCGGCCATCAGTGCCCCTTCCCGTTGGTGCTTGCCACAACCGGATTGAGCGGCAAACGAATGATGAAAGTTGTGCCCTGTCCCATTTCCGTTTCAAATGAAATATTGCCTTTGTGTTTTTCCACAATGACCGAATGGGAAATGGCGAGCCCCTGCCCGGTACCGCGCCCCACTTCTTTGGTGGTATAGAAGGGGTCGAAAATGCGCGGGCGGGCGGCTTCCGGGATACCGGTGCCGGTGTCGCTGACACGGATTTCCACCCAGTCGCCATCGCGGCGGGTGCTGATGGTGATGAGCCCTTTGCCGCCATCTTCGCCCACTGCATCGGCGATGGCGTGCGCAGCGTTGACGATGATGTTCAAAATTGCCTGATTGAATTCACCGGCATAACACGGCACAGGCGGCAAATCGGGGGCAAAATCAGTTTTCAAATCGGCGACATATTTCCATTCGTTGCGGGCGACGGTAACGGTGCTATCAATAGCCCGGTTGATGTCCACCGCGCTTTTCTCTTCCACACCGGGGTGCGAAAACTCTTTCATGGCGCGCACAATCGCCGAAACGCGCCCCACGCCTTCCAGCGATTGTTCGATGGCTGCCGGTAATTCTTCCACCACAAAATCAACATCGGCCTCTGCCTCTGCATTTTCAATGTCTGCCACCAGTTCAGGAAACGCGCCGCCGGCTTTTGCTTCTGCCAGCAGTTGCCGGTATTTTTGCAGCAATTTCGCCAAATCAGCGAACGAATCTTGCATAAAGCGAATATTATCGCCGACATATTGGGTGGGAGTGTTAATTTCGTGTGCAATTCCGGCAGCAAGTTGCCCGATGGATTCCAGTTTTTGCGATTGGCTGAGTTGGCTTTCGAGAATTTTCCGCTCGGTGATGTCTTGCGCCACCAGCAAAAAGCCGAACTGTTCATCGGAATCATCGGCAAACGGGCTGATGGAAACATTTAAAAAAGCATCTTTGCCGTCGGGAGCGGTATATCGCACATCGTTCAGAACCACCGTCAACCGTTCGGTGCGGCATTTTTTCACACCGGCATCAATTTCGGCCCAATTCCATCGAATGCCGCACGCGGCGAATTTTTTGCCGGTCACGGCCTCGGCAGATAGCCCAAATGCAATTTCGGCGGGTTCGTTCCAGTGCATAATTTTGTCGTTGGCATCAACATGGATGAGCACAGATGGAATTGCGGCTAAAATTTGCTGATTGTGCGTGTGTGCGCGTTGCAATTCTTTTTCGGCGCGGGTGCGCTCGGTAATATCGCGCGAAACAACTACCGCGTGGGTCACGATGCCATCGGCGTTGTAATATGGATAGTAGGTTACATCCATATATCGCCGCCCCAGCACGGCAAAATTAAACCATCCCTGATAGTGAATTTCATCGCCGGCAAAACAACGGTCAAAATTTTCTTTAATTTTGGTCAGATAGCGCCCCTCACCCCACACTTCCGGCACCGAGCGCCCGACGATTTCTTCGCGTTTTTTGCCGTGAGCACTGCAATAGGCTTCGTTGGCGGCGTGGTACACATAATCGCGGTTGACCAGCGTCATAAATTCTTTCGAGGTGTTAACGATAAATTCATATCGCCGCCAGCGTTCTTCCAGAGCCTTGCGGCGGGTAATGTCGCGGATGATGCCCTGATACCCCAACACCATACCGTTTTCGGTGCGGTTTGGGGCAGCCGTGAGCAAACACGATAGTTCCTGCCCATCTTTGCGCCGCATGCGCACGGGGTACTCCGCCACCGAGCCACTGGTTTTGAGTTGCTGCAACAGCGCATCGTAATCATCAAACCCGGCAAAAAGCAATTGAGCGCTCATATCGCTGAGGTCATGGGCAGTATAGCCAAAAAGATTCAACAGCGCGGGATTGAAATCCACAAATGTGCCTTCGGCATTGGTGCTGTACACAGCATCGGGGAAAACCTCGAACAGTGACCGGTATCGTTTTTCGCGTTCTTGCAGCGCGCGAGCATATCGGGTGCGTTCGATGGCATGTTGAACCACGTGCGCCAGCACTTGCGGCGCTATCATCGCTTTTGGCAAAAACTCAATTTCACCGGGTTTCAGAAGCGGCATTATGGCATGTTCCTGACTGATATCGGCCATGCATAAAATTGGTGTGCATGGTGCGGCTTTGTGCAACATCGATACCGACGCCCGCTCGCGCCCTTGCTCGGCACTCATATCCAACAGGATTAAATCGAACGCGGCCGGTGACAGAAATTTCAGCGCGACATCCACCGTGGGGGCCACGCGCGTTTGCAAATTTGGTGATGGCAGCGAAAGTTCGCCGGTTTCGGTCAATTTGCTGTTCAGCCGTCCAATGAGCAGTATTTTTGCAGATTGCATAGGTTTGTTGGCCATAATGCTCCCAAATTCAAAAATTCTTGACACACACCTAAATTTCGTCTCTTCTATTATCGTATGAATCTTGTTTTTTCTCCATAAAAGATACGTAAACAAATTGAATTTCAGGATTAAAATTTTGCTACTGCCCATACTGGTCGTCAATGGTGTGCGAAAATCATATTTTGGCGCAAAAAGACCATTTTCGGGAAAACAAAAAACCGCCTGATTTCTCAGACGGTTTCGGAGTACACGTAATTTTTGCTAGCGCAGGCCGGGTATCAAATGCACGGTGACAATTTTTTCTGCCAAGTTTATATCGCGAATGACTTCGTGAGTTGCGGGCAGTAACAGTTCGCCATCGGGCGTGGCAATCACGTATACATCATTGGCGCCCGTTTCCAGCACGTACGACAATTTCCCCAGCGGCTCACCGGTATCGGTGACCACTGCCAGCCCTTCGAGCTGGTAATGGTAAAATACGCCGTCGTCAAGTTTAACCGCACTGTCACGGGGAACTTTCAGATATTGCCCGCGCAATTTTTCGGCGGCAGTGCGGTCGGCAAAACTGTCGAAACGGATGAGCACGTGTTCTTTGTGCCATCGCACCGATTCCACACCGACCAACCGCGCAGAGTGTGCATCACCCAGATACACGGCATCCATTTCGTCAAAGCGTTCCGGGAATTCGGTCAGTATTTTCACCGAAACTTCGCCCCGAATACCGTGCGGTTTGACAATTTGCCCGATAACCAGAAAGTCAGGCTCATTGGTATGTTTTTCTGAGCCTGACCGGTTGGGTTCGATGGGAAGCGAACGACTGGGTGTCACTCGCCAATCTCCAGCGTTACGTGTTCGTGGTTGCGGGTGGCAGCCACGCGCAACAGGGTACGCATCGCATTTGCCATGCGCCCACGTTTGCCGATGACGCGCCCCATGTCTTCCGGGGCAACTTCGAGCGTATAAATCCACTGTCGCCCGTAGCGTTCCACATCAACGGCAACTTCTTCCGGATGGTCGACAACAGATTTGGCGATATATTCCACCAACATCTTACTTTTTGACATGTTACTCACCTTTCGCGGGTGAATTTAAATGAACCTGAATTCAGAGTTTTTCTCAAAAAGATTGTGGTTATTCCACGAAAATTTTTGGTATGTCATTCCCGCGAAGGCGGGAATCCACAGCGAAAAATTGTGGATTCCGGACAATTCGCTGCGCGAATTTCCGGAATGACAAAAACTCCGAACCGAGAATAATTTATGCGGCTTCCGCTTCGGCGGCAGGTTCTTCTGCAACCGGCGCTTCGGGTTTTTTCCCGGAACTGTCCAGAATGCCTTTGCTGATGAGGATCCGTTTCAGCGAATCGGTCAGCTGCGCACCCTGCGACATCCAGTGGAAAAGCCGTTCTTCATCGACCACCACTGTGGGGGGGTCGTGACGGGGGTTGTAATGCCCCAAAATTTCCAAAAAGCGACCATCTCGCGGGGCGCGCGACGGGGCTACCACAATGCGGAAGCTGGCGCGTTTTTTTGTTCCGGTACGGCGAAGTCTAATTTTTACCATAACTCTTTTTACTCCATCTGTTACTGTGATTAATTTTTTCAAGGGTGAAGAGCCGGAGGCGAGAGGAAATCCCCTGCTCCATACTCCCTGTTTCTCACTTTTAAAACTACCCGCCAAACATATTGAGGAATCCCCGCCGTTTGCCGGGGTCTCGCAGTTGGCGCATCATTTTCTGCATTTCGCGGAATTGCGAAAGCAGTTGATTCACATCTTGCACGGTTGTGCCGCTGCCGCGCGCGATACGGCGCTTGCGGCTGGCGTTCAAAATTTTCGGGCGGCGGCGTTCCTGCATCGTCATCGAATTGATGATGGCTTCGGTGAGTTTCAATTGGGTATCGGCCACGTCATCCGGAATTTGTTTGGCGAGTTGCCCCATCCCCGGAATCATTTCCAGCATTTTGGTGATGGAACCCATTTTTTTCACTTGCTGCAACTGTTTCAAAAAGTCATCCAGATTGAAACTGCCATCCATCAACTTTTCGGCGGCTTCGGCGGCGGCTTCTTCATCGATGTGCGCTTCTGCCTGCTCAATCAGGGTGAGCATATCGCCCATACCAAGAATGCGGCTCGCCATCCGGTCGGGGTAAAAAACTTCAATTTCGTTCAGTTTTTCGCCCGTGCCGAGAAATTTTATCGGCACCCCGGTCACGGCTCGTACTGAAATTGCCGCCCCGCCGCGCGCGTCGCCGTCAATTTTGGTTAAAATCAGCCCGGTGATACCCACCTGCTTGTTGAAACCATCGGCAACTTTAACGGCATCCTGCCCGGTCATCGCATCAACCACCAGCAGAATTTCCTGCGGGTTAGTTTTCGCTTTTATCTGCGACAACTCGTCCATCAAATCTTCATCAATGTGCAATCGTCCGGAGGTGTCCAGAATAACCACATTGTGTGCGCCTTCGCGAGCAGCTTTCAGCGCGTTGGCGCAAATGGTTGGCGGCGGAATGCTGGGGTCTTCGGCGTGAACGGGCAAATCGATTTGTTTGCCCAGCACTTTCAACTGCTCGATAGCTGCCGGACGGCGGGTATCTGCTGCAACCAACAGCGGCCGCTGCCCTTTTCGGCGCAGATGCAGCGCGAGTTTCGCCGCCATGGTGGTTTTCCCCGCGCCCTGCAAGCCGACCAGCATGATGACTCGCGGCGAACCACCGCCCAAATTCAGCGGTGCGGCTTCGCCCAGGGTGGCCACCAGTTCTTCGTTGACAATTTTGATAACCTGCTGTGCCGGGCTGAGGCTTTTGGTTACTTCCGCACCGATTGCTCGCGCTTTGACCCGTTTGATGAAATCTTTGGTAACTTTAAAGTTCACGTCGGCTTCCAGAAGCGCCAAACGGACCTCGCGCAGGGCGGTGTCCACATCTTCTTCTGTCAACCGCCCGTGCCGGGACAAGTTGTCAAAAATGTTTTGCAGTTTATCTTGCAAGTTCTCAAACATCATTCATCCCCGCAAATACCAAAGTTAGATTTTAGTCGAATGGCGGGTTTTGAGCAAATTTCGGGGGCAAGCACATCACATCAAATGCCGCCCACCATCCACCCGGATGATTTCGCCGGTGACGAAATCCGCCGCCAGCAGATAGCGCATCGCCTGCACCACATCCGCCGGCGAGCCGGTGCGCCGCGCCGGAATCTTTTCCGCCAGCCGGGCGAATAGCGCGGGGTCATCGTTCACATTCGGCAGAATTGCCCCCAGCGCGATACCGTTCACCTGCACATTGCGCGCCGCCAGCGCCACCGCCATCGCCTGCGTGAGTCCCGTCAACCCGGTTTTGCTGATGGTATAACTGAAATGGTGATTCTGCGGGCGCAGGGCAATCACATCCAGCAGGTTGATGATTTTTCCCGGTGCGCCGTCGGGCAGGGCGCGGGCGAACGCCTGACTCAACAGAAACGGGGTTTTCAAATTGACCATCATCGCCGTGTCCCATGTTTTCGGGTCGGCGGAGAGAAAATCTTCCGGCGGAAAAACGGATGCGCTGTTGATGAGAATATCGAGCCGCCCCGCCAGTTCGAGCGCGCGCGGAATGATGCCCGTCACCGCCGATTCATCGCTCAAATCGGCGGCAAACGCCCACGCCGAAACACCGTGCGCCTCAATTTCACGGACGGTTTCCTGCGCCGCCTCCGCCGAGCGTCCATAATGCACCACAATATTGC
>JANTHQ010000034.1 GCA_024762375.1 Anaerolineaceae bacterium | reverse complement strand
GAGCGAGGCGCGCTACAAAAGTCGGCTCGCTCATCTTTATGAAAGCATAAAAAAGGAGAAAGTGTCATCATGCCATTTAGCACAAAAAACAGACCCCATACTCTAAACGGAATACTGTTTGTGGCTCTGTTTTCCATCGCAGCAATTCAAATTTCACAAATCAGTGTTATCAAAGCCATCAAACTCAGCCCGTTGATTATTGGTATCATAATTGGGATGTTTTATGCCAATACGTTAAGAAACCATTTGCCATCAGCGTGGACACCGGGCATTGTTTTTTCAGCAAAGACATTATTGCGGGTTGCAATTATTTTTTACGGGTTTCGCCTCACCTTTCAATCGGTTATTGATGTGGGCCTTTCCGGTTTTTTGGTGGCGCTAACAATGCTGACTACCACGTTTTTGCTCGGAACAACTATTGGCACCAAAATCTTGAAAATAGATAGAGACACTGCCATACTAACTTCGGCAGGAAGTTCTATCTGTGGCGCGGCAGCCGTTTTGGCAACCGAACCGGTTCTCAATGCAAAACCGTACAAAACGGCGGTGGCCGTGGGAACCGTAGTATTATTTGGCACAATTTCTATGTTTCTTTACCCGCTCATTTATAGCACAGGTATTTTACATATGCTGCCCTCAACCTTTGGCATTTTTACCGGCGGGACGATACACGAGGTGGCACAGGTTGTCGCCGCCGGTAGTGCTGTCGCCGGTGCAGCGAATAACGCCGTCATCGTAAAAATGACACGAGTGATGTTGCTGGCGCCATTTTTGCTCATTCTCGGTATTTTCATTCCGACACCAAACACCGATAATTCCTCTGAAAAGAAAAAACTGAATATCACCATCCCGTGGTTTGCAGTGTGGTTTATTGTTGTTATTGGCTTTAACTCATTACAAATTATTCCACATGCAGGTGTACAGTGGATCAATAGTTTTGATACCTTTTTGCTGACCATGGCAATGACCGCTTTAGGCATGGAAACCCACGCCGATAAATTCAGGGTTGCAGGCGTAAAACCTTTATTTCTGGCACTAATATTATTTGGCTGGCTGATTGTTGGCGGCTACTTTATTACCAGTTTTATTGTTGGATAAATGGAGATTACACAGAAAATGAATACCACCCAACCTTTCGAAAGCAGTGTTGCTTTGGCATACAGCCGACTGTTTGATATTCTATCCAGCTTGTACCTTCACCGACCCACAGAAGAAATGGTTGAGGCATTTAATACCATTGCGGCAACAGAAGGTTTCGGCATTGATATCGAAATACCGCCGGCGCAGGAGACAATTGCAGAACTCATCGCCGATTATGATGAACTTTTCTTGGTGCCGGTATCCGGACGCTATTTGCCGCCGTTTGAATCTGCGCAACGGGCACAGCGATTGTGGGGGCCATTAACCCATCAAATGGCAAATCTCTATCGGAAGACCGGTTTTGAACCAAATGCGCTCAATATCGATGAAATGTGGCAAAGTCTAAATGCCCCCGACCATATCGGCATTGAGTTGGCTTTCTGCAGCGCATTATTTTCAACTTATGCCGAGAACCCATCCACTGCGACAGAAACGTTAATCCACACAGTTATGCAACAGCACATAACACGCTGGATACCCGGTTTTGGCGAAAAACTTCGGCAGCATGCACAAACGTCGCTATATCGCTCGTTGGGGATGTTGACAGTTTCAATGGGTACTGTCGGCGTTTTTCAAAACAGGTAAAGGTTGAAGCAGGCTGTCCGGAATCTATGGCATCAGTGTGATACCGTTCATTCGGTTTGATAAACGATTTGGCCGCCAATGACGGTCATTGTGACCTGTGTATTTGCGATTTCCTGCGGGGGAATGGCAAAAATATCGCGGTCGAGTACCACCATATCGGCCAGATAGCCCGGCGCAAGCCGCCCCTGCTGGTGCGATTGCCCAATGGCAATCGCCGGGCCAAGAGTGTACGCCTCGACAGCTTCTGCCACTGAAAGACGCTCGGCCGGATACCAACCACCCGCCGGTTCATTTTTTCGATTTTGGCGGGTGACGGCGGCATGGATTCCCCACAACGGGTTGGGGCTGGCAACCGGCGCATCGGAGCCAAACGCCAGGATTGCTCCCGTCTGGCGTAAAGTTTTAAACAAATAGGTGTTTCTCCCCCGTTCTCCCCAAAGTCTATCCACTTTAACCATATCATCAGTGCAGTGAATGGGCTGCAGCGAGGCAATCAGCCCCATTTGCGCCAGTCGCGGCTGGTCGTCCGGCTGAATGGTCAGCACGTGTTCAACGCGGTGCGGAATCAGGGGTGCTCTGTCACTGCCCGCCGCCAGCGTTTCCTCAAAAATATCCAGAACGGTGCGGTTTGCGCGGTCGCCAATGGCGTGGATGGAAATGGCCAATCCGTGCCGGTGCGCTTTCTGGACAATTGCCGAAACTTGGTCGGGGGGCGTTAATACCATACCGTAATCGTCAGGATCATCTTCAAATGGCTCCAACATCCAAGCGGTGTGCGACCCCAATGAACCATCGGCAAAAAGTTTGATGTGTCCAACTCGCACCCATTCGTTTCCGAAGCCGCTCTGGACGCCAAGCCGTATCAAATTGTCGAGTTGGGCGGCTTCGAAATTGCAACTGACACGCATTGGCAATTGCCCATCCGCGCTCAAACGGGAGTAAAGTCGAAAGGCTTCCGGCCCTTCCTCGGTTGTATCTTCCATACGCTGGTCGTGAACAGAGACAATACCCAATTGATGTAAATCGGCGGCAACTTTTAACAAATTGGCGGTTGCAGCCGCTTCATCCATCGGTGGGATGACATTTTGCAGCATGGTGATGGCAAACTCGCGCAAAACTCCGGTGGGTTGCCCTTGCGAATCTTTATCAATCACGCCGGCGGGTGGGTTGGGAGTATCGGCGGTAAAATTGGCAGCACGCAGCGCTGCGCTATTGGCAACCGCGGCATGTAAATCGGCACGCCAGATGACTGCGGGGCGGTTGCCAGTCACGGAATCCAAATCATGGCGGTTCGGGAAGCGGGGAACAGGCCATGTACTCTCGTTCCAACCATAGCCCAGTAGCCATGCTTTGGGGGGCAGGGTTGATGAAAATTCAGCCACTTGGTGCAGCAAATCTTCCAAACTGGTTGTCTCGTATAAAGAAACTTGCGCCCGGCGACGAGCCAAATCATAAAAATGAATGTGCGCATCTGCAAATCCGGGCACAATCCGAGCGCCTTGCATGTCGATGATGTGCGTGTTGGGGGTTGCCAGTGCCAGCACATCGGCGTTATTGCCGATGGCGAAAATGCGGCCGTGTTTCGCAGCGATTGCCTCTGCGCGTGGTATCTTCTTCCACTGGGTCAGAATACGGGCATTGTGCAGAATTAAGTTTGGCATAAAAAGCCTCCTCAGAAGGAAAGAGATACATTACTGAAAAGATGAATTTGACTCGTATTATATATTAGATATAATATTCAATATCAGATATCTAGTCAAATAAGTTATTAAAGGACTGGTCACCATGCAAAAAGGTTCCGATTCATCTCAACTGTCGTTGGGGCATCTCCCCCTTGCAGATTTGGTTTTTGAAAGATTGCGCGATGCCATCATCCAGGGCGATTTGCAACCGGGCGTCTGGTTACGTCAAGCGACATTGGCAGAAGAACTCGGTGTCAGTCAGATGCCGGTTCGAGAAGCCTTGAAACGGTTAGTTGCCGAAGGATTAGCCGAGCGACTTCCATACAAGGGGGTAAAAGTTGCCGAATTTTCCCCGGAAGACATTATCGACATCAGCACCAACCGCTTAGTTTTAGAAAGTTTAGCGGTTCGATTGGCTGCTCCGGTAATCACTGATGAAGAGCTGGCACATCTTGATGCAATCCTGACCGAATCTGAACGGCAAACCGGAGAAGTTGGCATGGCTCGCCGGCGGGAGTTGAACACCGAGTTTCATACGGCTATTTGCAAAGCAAGCAAACGGGTTTATTTGGTGCGTTTGATTGAATCGCTGTGGAAATGGTTTCCCAGCGTTCTTTTATATGAAGGTATGCTGCGCCAAAAAGAACTTTTGCCAAGCCGATTAGAGCGGGAAGAAAAAGAACATCGTGCAATTTTACATGCTTTGCAACAGCGAGATCCACAGTTGGCTGAACGAGAAGTACGCCGCCACATTCAAAATCTGTCACAAGAGCTAACTGAAATTCTCGGCATTCCCGAAGAAGTTGTAAAGCCCCTCGAGGAACTTTAAGCTCGCAAGCATTTTCACAGCAAAATCTCGTCTAACTTGCCATTCTGGAGGCAGCCAGTGTGAGAATTGAAGTCGATTGTGAGCGCATTCGATGCAATGCTGAAAGCATTGTTCAATTTTGCGCGACCCACCTTATCAACGTAGTTGGCGTTACAAAAGGTACGTGCGGACACCCAAATGTGGCCCGTGCAATGCTGGCCGGGGGCGTGCAACTTTTAGGCGAGTCGCGCCTCAAACACATTCGGCGGTTGCGAGATTCCGGGATTAGTGCCGACATTATGATGTTGCGCTTGCCCAACCTCAGTGAGGTAAAAGATGTGGTGCATTTGACACAGGTCAGCTTGAACTCTCAAATAAAAACCGTGCAAGCGCTTTCAGATGCAGCACTGGCTCAAGGCACAACCCATCAAATCATTTTAATGATAGATGTGGGTGACCGCCGCGAGGGCGTAATGCCTGAAAAGGCCGTCCCCACTGCCAAACAAATGGCCCACTTGCCGGGTATCGAGTTGGTTGGCGTTGGGACAAATGTCAGTTGCATTGGCGGCGTTCAACCGACGCGCGAAAATACTCAAATGCTCGTTGATGTTGCAGAGGATATCGAACGAAGTTTGGCTATTCCACTGCCCATCATCTCCGGCGGTAACACATCCAGTTTGCGTTTGTTGGCCAATGACGAAATGCCCGCGCGGGTCAACCAACTGCGCATCGGGGAGGGTATATTGCGCGGCGCAGACCCGAATGTCCATTGGGATTTGCCTGCGCCGTATCAAGATGCCGTCCACATTATGGCCGAAGTCATCGAATTGGAAGACAAACCATCGTTGCCGCAAGGCCCGATCCTTTTTGACGCATTCGGCCGTAAACCACATTGGGAAGATTTGGGCGTGCGTCGCCGGGCGATTCTAGACATCGGCGAGCAAGATCTCCGTATCTCGGGACTCACGCCAATTCGTCGGGGGGTGGCCATCGTCGGTGCCAGTTCCGACCATTTGGTGGTGGATGTTACCAATGCGCAACCGCCGGTTGAACTGGGCGACACATTGAAATTTTTACCAAACTATGCCGCATTGGCCACAGCGATGGCCAGTTACAGCGTATCGCACATTGTCACCCCGGCAATCTCTGCCGCCAACCCAACAGGAGTTTAGATAATGCTGGATATTCTTATCAAAAATGGAACAATCATCGACGGCACCGGGAAACCGGCTTATCAAGCCGATGTGGGTGTGGCAAATGGAAGAATTGCCATGATTGCCCACCACATCGAACAGAACGCAGCGCGCACTATCGATGCCCGCGAGTTATGTGTATCCCCCGGTTTTATTGATCCGCATACCCACTCTGACGGCCCACTACTGGTGAACCGTCAAGCCGAAAGCAAAATTCGGCAGGGTGTAACCACCGAAATTATCGGCAATTGCGGTATTTCTGTAGCGCCCATTGCCGGTGAAGCCATTTCCGAAATCAGCGCCAGAATGGCGAAAATCGATTTGGACGTTACATGGCGCAGCATGGGTGAATATCTTGACCAATTGCGAAAACCGGGTGTCGCCGTGAATGTGGTGGCATTAATTGGGCACAATACCATTCGTGGCAGCGTGCTGGGCTATAAAAACGTGCAACCTTCCCCAAAACAGCAAGCAGCAATGGAACAACTGGTGGATGAAGCGATGGCACAGGGTGCACGCGGGTTATCAACCGGATTGTATTATCCCCCCGGATATTATGCCGCTACTGATGAAGTTGTCGGATTAGCGCGTGTTTTGAGAAAACACGGCGGCATTTACACCAGCCATGTTCGCAGCGAAAGTGACACAGTGCTGGAATCGATTGCCGAAGCATTTGAAATCGGCGAAAAAGCCGAAGTGCCGGTTGAAGTGTCGCATGTGAAAATTGAAGGCTATCACAATTACGGCAAACTTGACCGGTTATTGGCAATGATGGACGACGTACTCACCACGGGCCGCCCCATCGGGTTTGACCAATACCCTTATACCGCCGCCGGAACTTGGTTGTCCACCGCCCTGCCATATTGGGCGAGTATCGGTGGGGCACAGGCTATTGCCGAACGAATGAAAGACCCCGATGTCCGCGCCAAATTACACCGTAGTTGGAAAGAAGAACGGCTGGAATGGGATAACCGCTTGGGTGTTCGAGATTGGAGCGAGATTATCATCTCTGATTTTCCCGGGCGTCCCGATTTACTCGGAAAAAGTATCGCAGATATCGCCGAGGCCGAGGGGAAAAATCCGCTGGATACCGTGTTTGACCTGCTCATTTCGAGCAATGGACTGGCCGATGCCATCTGGTTTACCCAAGATGAAAATATCGTGCAAACCCTGATGAAGCATCCACTGGTCACCATTGGCAGCGATGGGCGCGCTTTGCGCCCGGAGGGTGTTCTGGGCCGAAGAAAAGCACATCCGCGCAATTATGGCACATTCCCGCGAGTGTTGGGGCGTTATGCTCGAGAGAAGAAGGTTTTGACATTAGAAGAAGCTGTCAAAAAAATGACATCAATGACCGCAGAACGGTTTGGGTTGACCGATCGTGGCATCATTCGTGAGCAAGCGTGGGCAGACATCACTTTGTTTAATGCCCGGACCGTCAGTGACACTGCAACCTATACCGACCCCCATAAATATCCGGAAGGTATCCCTTACGTCATTGTCAACGGTCAAATTGTTATTGACAATAACCAACATACAGGCGCGCTACCGGGACAAGTGTTGTAAAGTGGCGAAACTCTTTTGATATGCGCCTTATTTCGGTCAACTTTTTAAAGAATTAAACCAGCACACCATCCAATTGCCATACGAAACGAGAGAGTTCGCCAAAAATGTAACAAGAAGGAGGAGGTGATAGCCTGCCAACCGAAAAATTCTGGTCAGTTCTGCTACCCTGTTAGATTTTGTTCACTACCAAAGGAGAAAGAAAATGAAAGTAAATTTAAAAATTCTGATATTCCTAATAATTGTTTTGGCATTGGCCGTGAACGGTTGTGCATCCTCGACACCTGCCCAACCGACTGCCGCGCCGACAGAAGCAGCGCAAGCACCCGCGCCCACACAACCACCGGCTGCAACTCAGCCCCCTGCCCCAACTGAGGCACCGACAGCAACCGCAGCACCCGCGCCCGCACCGGAGAAAGTATTGGTTGTTGCTGCCGCCAACCAATCGGGTGAAAGCTTCGATATTCTCAATGTTTCGCAAACGATGGAACCGCACTTTATGGTTTACGAACAACTGGTAACCATCGATTATGATTACAATTTTGGGCCCGGGCTGGCAACAAGTTGGGACATCTCCGATGACGGCACAGTCTGGACATTCCACCTGCGTAAAGGTGTCAAATTCCACGATGGCAGCGATTTTAACGCCAAAGTTGTCGAGTGGTGGGTCAACAAAATGAAAACCGGCGCGAATGATTACGTCTTCGAGCCGCTCACCGATTTGAAAGTTATTGATGACTACACCATCGAAATGACGTTCAATGGCCCATACCCCAACTTACTCTTCAACATCGCTTCATCATTCGCCGGAATTCCCAGCATGGAATTGTATGAAAAATGTGGCGACACTTATGGCACTACCCCCGAATGCACAGCCGGGACAGGCCCCTTCATCTTAAAAGAATGGGTGCAGAATGATCACCTGACTCTGGTGAAAAACCCCGACTACAACTGGGCGCCGGAATGGACCAACCACAAAGGCCCGGCGAATGTTGATAAAATTGTGTACCGTATCATCCCCGAAGACGCCACCCGCACCGTCGAACTGGAAGCCGGAAATGTCCAATTCCTCATTGACCCGCCGCTGCCACAAGAATTGCCGCAGTACCAAGACAATCCCGATTTCTTTGTTGAAACAGGCCCCGACCCATCAGTACAGTTCATCGGGATGAATGTGAACTTCCCCTTACTTTCCGATTTGCGCACGCGCCAAGCTGTCGGTTATGCAATTGACCGCGACCTGATTTTGGAAACCGTGTATCAGGGCATTGGTAATGTTCGCACCACATACCTGCCGGCAGAATTGGGTGGCGACAAAGGCGTAGCCGAAGTTGCACCGAGTTACGACCCTGAAAAAGCGAAGGCGCTGCTGGCTGATGTCGGCTGGGAAATGGGTGACGATGGCATTCTGGTAGCCAAGAATGTCGAGGGCGTTGACCCCGGCACAAAATTTGAAGTAACGTACTGGACATACCAGCAAGATGAATACAAACGGCTGGCCGAAGTTACGCAAAAAATGCTGGCGAACATCGGCATTAAGGCAGATATTCAGTTGATGGACAATGCCACCTATGGCGATGCCTTGCACAGTGACAAAACGCAGATGATTCTCCGCTATTACCAATGGGACAACAACGACATTCTCGAATGGTTCCACCATACCAAATATCTGCCCTATCCCAACTATCTGGGTGTTAGCGACCCCGACTTTGATGCCATGCTCGACGATGCCAACTATCAAACCCCGACATGGGCAGAACGCGATGCAAAATACATTCCCATCCACAAGTACCTAATCGAAAAATGGTATCCGTGGGCACCAATTCGCCAACGAGCCAAAGTCTTTGTCGGGCGTTCAACCGTCAAAAACTTCAAACCCATTCCATTGAAGGGCTTGTACACAGCAGTGTGGACAACAATCGATGTAGAACAATAAGTTATTGGTAGGCGATTGCCGGGTGGCAAAACCACCCGGCATCGCTGAATTTTACCATGCGCCCCAGCCTAACCGTATTTTGGTTCAGGAGGAATAAATGACAGCATATCTTGTCAAGCGGCTTTTGTTTGCTATCCCCGTGTTAATAGCAACTGCGCTACTGGTATTTTTAGCGTTGCAACTTTCGCCCGGTGACCCGGTGGATGTTTTGGTAAGCCCGATTGCCCCAGAAAGTGTCAGGCAACGGGTTCGCACCGAACTTGGGCTGGACAAACCACTTGCCGTTCAATTTTTTATTTATATGGGTAATCTGGCGCGCGGAAATTTAGGAACCTCCATTTTAAACAAACGCCCGGTCATCGAACTGCTGAAAGAAAAACTGCCCATCACGGCAGAATTGGGGCTTGCGGCATTTTTACTGCAATATATTATCGCCGTGCCATTGGGTGCTATTGCGGCCATCAACCGAAATTCAATCGCCGACTGGTTTTCAATGATATTGGCAATGATTGGTGTTTCAATGCCCGATTTTTGGTTGGGGTTGATACTAATTTTGGTTTTCGCCGTAACATTAAAATGGTTGCCACCCACGGGTTATGGCGGCATCGACAAACTTATTTTGCCCGCACTGGCGCTTGGGTTGCCGCGTGTCGGGCGCATCGCCAGAATCACCCGGTCAAGCATGTTAGAAGTTATCGGTCAAGATTATGTCCGAACCGCACGCGCGAAGGGATTACCGAAGCATATTGTCATGTTTCGCCACATTATGCGCAATTCGCTCATTCCCATCATTTCGCTAATGGGGTTAGATTTGGGTTACATCATCGGTGGCTCGGTGGTGATAGAAAACGTTTTTGCTCGAGCAGGCATTGGCAACATGATGCTGCAATCCATCTACTCTCGTGATTTTCCGGTGTTGCAAGGGTGCATGTTCGTCCTGGCATTTGCTATCATCTTGGGCAATATCTTTGCAGATTTATTATATGCACTGGTAGATCCCAGAATTCGGCATTGATTATTTGCAACTAAACGGTGTTTGAGAAAAAGGAGTTTCTTCGGTGGCCGAAACAAAAACCGACTCAACTGAAAATGGTATCAAAACACTTGAATTACCGGAACGCGGCAAAAAAACCAGCCTTTGGAGACGATTACGCCGTAGCCCAGGCGCAATGATTGGTTTGGTGCTCATAATTTTGCTGTTGCTCACGGCTGTACTGGCGAACCGTATTGCCCCGCAAGGCATTGATGACCAGGATTTACGAAGTGCACTACAACCACCCGGCAGTGCGTTCGTGTTGGGCACCGATGAATTCGGGCGAGATATGCTCAGCCGTATCATCTATGGGTCACGAATTTCTCTGGAAGTCGGGATCATCACTACCGCAGTTGCCGCATTGATGGGCATTACCCTTGGCGTATTGGCCGGTTATTACGGCGGTTGGATAGACTATATTGTTCAAGGATTGGTAGATGTCAGTTGGGCATTCCCCACCGTGCTGATGGCTATATTTTTGATTGCGGTCCTTGGGCCCGGGTTAGTTAATTTGATGTTTGCAGTGGGCTTGGTGTATTGGGGAGCATTTGCGCGAGTGGTGCGTGGTCAGGTGCTAACGTTGCGAGAGTGGGAATTTGTAACTGCAGCGCATGCCATCGGCGCTCGCGATTTGCGGATTATTCTGCGTCACATCATCCCGAACTTACTTTCTCCGGTAATTGTGATGGCTACCCTGTTAATGGGTGATGCAATTCTTATCGAATCCACATTGAGTTTTTTGGGCATGGGAGCACAGCCCCCCACGCCCAGTTGGGGGTCGATTCTTGCCAGTGGACGCGCCTATTTAAGACTCGCACCGTGGGTCACCACATTTCCGGGTATCGCCATCATGCTGACGGTGCTGGGGTTCAACTTGTTTGGCGATGGACTCAGAGACGCGCTCGACCCCCGCCTGAAAGACCGATAAACCGTTTAACGTTGTTATTTTTTTACCAGTGGCAAGAACACTTTATGAGCGGCCGAAGCATCATACACCGGCGTTAAATCGACCCCCTGAGTTATTCCCAGGGGTGAATAGCCGGCGTAACCCGGAAATATCGCGCCCAAAATGGGATTTTCCATGCGCCGAATGAGAATCTCGCTCAACACGCGCCGGTAATCAGTGGTGATAGCCAAATCGCGCCCCTGATACAATTGCCCCGGCGCTAATCCCGGCCAATCGCCATACACACCGCCGTTCACTTCGCCGCCCAGCACCAACATCGCGTTTCCGTGACCGTGGTCACTGCCGCGACTGTCGTTCATCACCAATTTCCGCCCGAATTCGCTCATCACCACCACAGTGAGCCGGTTGGTGAAATTTTGGTCGCCCGAACCATCCAAATCGGCATAAAATGCGGCGAGTCCTTCCGCCAACGGTTCAACCAATCCATAACTAAAGTACCCCCCGCCATCCGAGCCCTGATATTCGTGGGTATCCCATCCACCCAAATCGATGGTGGCAACGCGCAAACCGACCTGCATTTTTATGGTTTGGGCAATGGTTTT
>JANTHQ010000033.1 GCA_024762375.1 Anaerolineaceae bacterium | reverse complement strand
CATGTGCAGCATGATGCGCGGCGTGAAAAAAGAGCAAGCCAGCATGGTGACCAGTTCGCTGCGGGGGTTGTTCAAAAGCGATGCCCGCACCCGCGCTGAATTTATGAATCACATCGGGCGGCGACGCTTTGATGAGTGAGTGATTGCCAAATTGAAAACCGCGTGTGGATTTCGTCACACGCGGTTTTTTTATGCCAAGTTTTGGCAGTGCGCAGATGAGGACAAAACAGCCCGCATTTTTATCTGCGAAATCTGTGTCCATCTGTGGACTGACAAAACTATTCCACCGAAACCTGCTGGTACACTTCGGTTTTGTTGCCGTCCAAATCTTCGATGATGAACCCGACGATATAATTGCCGGCCGCCGCATCGAGTTCTTTCCATTCAAAGGTTTGGTCGTTGAATGTCAGGGTTTCGCCCGGTTGGGTGACGGTTTTGACCACCTGGCCCTGTGCGTCCAAATCCATCCATTTTTCCAGCACGGTGAAACTGTCTCCGCTGGTGGGAATGATTTCTCGTGGTGCGCCCGCGCCGCCATCCCCCGTAAAACCGAAAACATTCGTCAGCACGCCATCGGAAAAATAGAGACGAGCGTAGCGCGTTTCGCCGCCGTCGCCGTAGGTGTAGATGCCGTCCACGGTGTACACCGCATCTTCCGCCGATGCGCCGTATGTTTCCGGGCTGAACAGCGCTATCGCCGATTGGCTGCCGTTATCAATGGCGAACATCAGTGGTTCCCAACTGAACTCCACCGTGAATTTGTCGCCATTGCCCCAATCGGGATAATACACGCCGTCAATTTCGCGCGTGTCGCGGCTTTCCAGAAAATCGGTGTCTGCCATAAAAATGGAATTTGAGGCTTGGTCGTAAAATCCCACAAACAGTTTGATATAACCGACATTTTCGCCCTGCACATCTGCGCTGAGGGTGATGGGGCGTCCCGGTGCGGCGGTGGTGTCCGAAACCCGGAGCGGCGAAACTTGAATATTTCCTGCGCCCGGTGCGGTGACGGTCGCGCCTTTTTCCGGCACGGCGAGGTCGCGGGCGGTAGCGTTGAATTTTCGACCGGTGTAATGGAATGCGAGAAAATCATCCCACAGCGAATCGGTGGCAAAACGGTTGGCGATAGCAGTGTATGATTCTGCCCCGGCAGCGGGGGCGGCATACAATTGCGAATTGGGAAAATAGATGGAAATGCCGTTCGAGCCGGATTTTTTGCTGCCGTGCTTTTCGGCGATGACGGCGCGGTTGATGCTGTTCAGCACGCTATCGGCGGCGGCAGAAACGTCACTGCTGCGCGATTCTTGTTTGAGTAATTGGGTGAAATTTCCCAAATCGATATACGATGCGGGCACGCTGTTTCCGAAAATGTTGGTGTACGATTGCGCATAATTTCGCGCCTGCGCCACAGATTTTTGGCTGTCGCCGCTGATTGCAACCGACAGTTGGTTTACGTTGGCGATGAGTTCCGGGATGGCCGACAAATCGACGGCAGAGAGCGTCACGCCGCGCTCCATCTGCTGGGCAACCTGTGCCGCCGATGGCGCACCGAACATGCCGAACAGCCCGTCGAGACTCGACCCGCGCCCGACCAAATCGGCACGCGCGGCGTCATCCACAATGCGCTGGTCATCCTGAATGTAACTGTCCACAATCAAACGGCTCAATTGTGCGCCGTCCATATCGGGATTGTCTTTTAACGCTTGCAGAAAACCGGTGTATGCCCAACCGAGTGCGGGTTCCGTTTCTTGCGATGCTACCGCGAATCGGGCGTGCGGCGCGAGTGCGTCGAATACTTCCAGATGCGCCATCAAACATGCGTCCATCCCGATGAGTTCAAATTTGTCGGTGCCGGTTCGGCTGCGAATCTCGCCGAGCGCGTCATCCAGTTCGTTCAGATAGAGTTGGTCGCCGAGCGCTTGTGCCAGCGGCGTTTCGGCGCGGGCGGTGCTGCGCGGTTCGGGGTCAGTCCAGCCGCCGGGCCAGCCCATGCCGTGGTCAGACAGGATGAGCACATATTTGTCGGCGGGGAAAGTGTCTATTGCCCACGTCACAAAATCCACCAGCGATTGCCCGTCTGCCATGCTCACTTCGCCCAAATCTTGCACTACCTGCGAATTGACGCGCTCCAAATCATTATCCTGTGTCACGAAAAAGCGTTTTGTGCCTGCCCAGTTCCCGTCACCGCGATAGCCCGCTTGATAACGGTCAATCTGCGCCACGATGTTCAGCCGGTCGCTCGAACCGACACGCTCGGCTTCGTTTAAATCGACATAAATATCTTTTTCCAGCACTTTGTCGTCGGCATCTTGATAGAGCATGACCGTCCACGTTTGCCCTTCCACCGAACCGGAAGCGGCCGGCGGTTGGAATGGCACGGCTGTCGCTGTCGGCAGCGCGGGCGACAGGTTATTGTTTGCGGCGAATGTGGCGGTGGGGTATTCGATGGCGGTTTGTTGGGTCGAGGTTGAATCGTTGCCGCCGAAAAGCATATTGAACAGCGAACTGCATGCAAAAACGATAACCAGCAGTATCACCAGCGCGATGGTCATTTTGGGGCTGAGTTTCATCCCGCCGCCACTGCCGCCGGATGGGCGTGGGGGACGCGGCGGGCGATATGAGCCGCCCCCGCCCCCCGATGGTGGCCGGGGTGGGGGTGTGCCGCCACCGGATGGCTCGCGGCGGCGGCGCGGGGCTTTTGCCCGCTCGCGCGTGCCGGATGATTCGGTTTTGCGCCGACGCCGGGTGCGGATGGTGGGGGTGGCGTCGCGTTTGGAAAAAAAGACGTGCGGCAAAATTCCGTCGCCGGAAAATGCCGCACGGGGCGTTGCTGTATTCGTTTCGGTTGCCAATGATAGCCTCATCGGTAGAGAAAAAATCGTTTTGGCGGTCATACCCTCGTCTCCTCAGTTGAGTGTCTGTGTGAGATGAGGGTAGATTACCCGTTTATGCCGATTTCGTCAATTATGACAGCCCATAGGCTCGTTTTGCGCCATCCATCGTGTTGCGCAACAGCATGGCGATGGTCATCGGGCCGACGCCGCCCGGCACGGGGGTGAGCTTGCCGGCAACTTCTTTCGCGCTGTCGAAATCGACATCGCCGACCAGCCGATAGCCTTTTTTGGCGGTGGGGTCGTCCACAGCATTCACGCCGACATCAATCACGGCTGCGCCCGGTTTAATCCAGTCGCCTTTCACCATTTCCGCTCGCCCGACGGCGGCAATCAGAATGTCGGCATTGCGGGTGACGGCGGGAATATCTGGCGTGCGCGAATGGCAGATGGTGAGGGTGGCGTTTCGGTGCAGCAGAAGCATCGCAACCGGCAGCCCGACGATATTGCTGCGCCCCAGCACCACCGCGTTCTTCCCTTCGATGGTCACGCCGCTGCGGTCGAGCAGTTCGATGACACCTTTGGGAGTGCAGGGCACAAATAGCGGGTCGCGCCCTTTCATGGAAAGCCGCCCGATATTCAGCGGGTGGAAGCCGTCCACGTCTTTTTCGATGCTGATAGCGGCGAGCACTTCCTCTTCGTTGATGTGTTTCGGCAGGGGGAGTTGCACCAAAATACCGTGCACATCGGGGTTATCGTTCAATTCCTGAACCACTTTCAACAATTCTTCCTGTGAAATGTCGCCGGGTAAATCGTACCCGAAAGAGGTGATACCCACTTCTTCGCAGGCGCGTTTTTTCATACGGACATACGTTTGCGAATCTTTGCGGTCGCCGACGAGTACGGCTGCCAACCCCGGCACTTTACCCGTTTTGGCGCGCATATCGTCCACTTCGGCTTTTATTTCACCGCGAATGGTGGCGGCAATGGCTTTTCCATCGATAATTTGTGCGGTCATATATGTTCCTCCTCGAACAGAATGGTTGCTGCAATATTTTCAACGCGGAAAGTATAGCACAGCCGGGCGCAGAGGGCAATGATTTGTGTGAAGTTTCACACGATAATGTGACATAACAACTTTCCATAATAACTTGCCATAATATTGCGGGTGTGCTATAATGATTACGTCAACCTGACCATCGCTGTTTGATGGCATTGCCAATTTTGGTAATGGGATGGCTGGAAACTTCATGACAGTTGCGCGCAATAATGGTGATTGGTGACAATGGTGTGTTACTCGCAGTTCAGTGCAATTGTGTGAAGGTCAGTATAGATGGCAGAGAATGGGGCTCCGTAGGGTATGATACTTTTCGGTTGACGGTCATCCAGAAAGGGCGCTAGCAACCCATTTTCTGCCATCGAACTGTTTTTAGCGCAGTTACCAAAATCTCGGAGCGTATTTTGAAACGACGACCCCGCCGTACAATTGCATTTACCCGGTCGCAGTGGATGACGCTGATTGGGCTACTGGTTGTATTGAATATGGTGGTGGGCGGTGGATTGATTTGGCTCTTTACCGATACCGGTTCCACTACGGCGACACGTTTTCAGCAGGTGGTGCTGGCGCAAGCCATCCCCACCCGCACCCCCCAACCGACCTTCACGCCCCGCCCCGGCGACGCCTTCACCCCGATGGTGGTGCTGACACCCCGCCCGACGGCGACCAACACGCGCGTGCCCACATGGACGCCATCCATCACTCCCACACCGCCGCCAACAAACACGGCCACCCCCGTCCCACCGACACGCACGCCCGTACCCCTTCCGCCAACCGATACCCCTGTACCGCAGCCGGCGCCGCCTGTGGCCATTGCCGCTGCGATACCGGCGGCTGTTTCTGCACCGAATGTCGTTCCCACCCCACCGCCGCCCGATGTGGATTTTGCGGTATCGGTTCGCCAGCTCACCCCGTGCGAAAATCAGGGCAATCATCATATCTTCATCCATGTGGAAGACCAGCAGGGCAACGGTATTCCCGGCATAAAATTGCGGGTCTGGTGGTCGGGGGGCGAAGCGTTCACCGAAACGGGTGACAAAGCGGAAGACCCTGGGCTGACCGATTTTGCGATGTTTAAAGGCACATATTGGGTGGCAGTGGACGGTTTCAGCAGCCAAACTGCCGGTCCAATTTCTCCCGATATTCCCGAAGACCAGTTGTGCAAAGAAAATGGCAACCCGGTTGCCAACTCGCTTTTCCACTATTCATATGAAGTGATTTTCACCAAAGTGAGGTAGCGTGAAAGGGCTGAAACTGAAATCGTGGCAGTGGGCGGTGCTCATTGGCTACCTGCTCGTGTTCAATATAATTGTGGTGACACTGTTTGTGCTGCTGACCACCGATGGCGGCATCATTTCTCCGGCGATGCCCGCGTCCACTGAGCAGATTGCCCGCGCCGACCGCCCCACACCGACAAAGCGCCCCACCTTCACCCCGACTGTGACGCCCCTTTTCCCGCCCACAGCGACACCCACCCGCACGCCGACGGTCACTCGCACGCCGACACCCACATGGACACCGCTGCCAACCCGCACCCCGTTTCCCACCGCAACCGCCACACCCAGCCCGACCCCGTTGCCCACTTTGCCGCTGAATGCCACCGCAGTGGATACGCTCGGCGAACCGGCAGCAACAAACGTTGCAGCGGCTTTTTCCGGGTTGAACCGGACATCGGTTGCGGCAGCAACATTCACCGCCACGCCGAAACCGACGCGCACCCCAACGGCGACATTCACCGCCACGCCGAAACCGACACGCACCCCGACGGCGACATCCACCGCCACGCCGAAACCGACGCGCACGCCGACGGCGACGTTCACCGCCACGCCGAAACCGACGCGCACGCCGACAGCGACGTTCACTGCCACCCCGAAACCGACGCGCACCCCGACAGCGACGTTCACTGCCACCCCGAAACCGACGCGCACCCCGACAGCGACGTTCACTGCCACCCCGAAACCGACGCGCACCCCGACGGCGACATTCACCGCCACACCGAAACCGACACGCACCCCAACGGCAACGTTCACTGCCACGCCGAAACCGACGCGCACGCCGACGGCGACATTCACCGCCACGCCGAAACCGACGCGCACCCCGACACCCCTCCCGCTGGATGCCGCGCTGTTACCGAATGGCAGCGTAGCCGTATCGTGGCAAACATCGGCGGAAAACGCGAAAGTTTACAGCGACATGGGTTCCGGATTTGGCGTTTTTGTGCTGCAGGCCGAAACTGAGGAAAACACGTTCATTGATACCGCCGTAAATCCCGGTTCGCAGGTTATCTATCGGGTAGAAAACACACCCGCCACCGCACAACCGCCGGGAACGGTTCGGGTGCAACTGCCCGTCGAGCCGCCGCAGATAGAATCTGCCGTTCGCCGTGCCGCACCGATACCGGCTGCATCATCTGCCGGAGCCGTGACCATCATTCCGGCCCCGACGCCCTTGCCTCGCGATGCGTTGCTGCTGGGTTTGATGGGCGATGCCAGTTACGTTGATGGTGTCGGTACGCTGCATGTGCTGGGAGAATTGCGAAACGATTCGAACATGGATGTGGGCGAAGTGTCAGTGACAGTGAGTTTTTATGATGCCGGCGGAGGGTTTCTGGGCGAAGTTTCCGGACAACCCTTTTTGAAAGCCTTGCCGCCCGGCGCGCGTGCGGTTTTCAATATTGAAACCCCACCGTTGCCCGGATGGCGCAATTATAGCATCAAAGCAGTGGGGCGTCCCGTCCCGCCCGTTTTAAGCCCCGAAACTGCGCTGGTATCTATTGACACTGCTGAAGATGCGGTTGGGTTTTATCACGTTTCCGGTGCGGTGAAAAACACAGGGCACGTTTTGTTGCAGCGCCCCAAAATCGTGGTTACCCTGTATGGTCGCGGTGGCGAAATCATCAATGTTGGATTTGCATACCCCAAACCGCGTCAGCTCGCGCCGGGCGATATTGCCACATTCGATGTGCCGTTTACCTACTTTCCGAACGTGCTCGATTACAGGCTAACCGTTGTGGACGACTGACATCGCCAACCCCACCCACCCAAATCTTTTGCCAAATGTTATCCCTGATGCTAGAATTTTCATAAACACGCCTGCGGCGGCTTTCCCCGCGGATGGACTATTTTTATGGAAGAAGCACATTTGTCACTGCCCGATGCGGTGACGCACGCGGTTGTGCTGCGCTCCGGTGAAATGGAAGACATTTTGCCGTGTAGCCGGCTCGATGCCTCATACAAAACCGATTACGTTTGGCAAATGCAATTTCAGGAAAATGAACACGCAGTGCAAAGCCAATTTACTCGTGTTCGATTACCTCGTTCGATGCCGGTATTTTATCCGCATTCTGCAGAAGCATTGATGCAACTTTTGCAGCGGGTTTCGTATTTGCTGGTGGCCGAAAAAGACGAAACGCCGGTCGGTTTTGTGTGCGGCAATATCGAACCGTGGCGCAACACATTGACCATTGAAGCATTCATCGTTGCGGCGGAAATGCGGCGGCAGGGTATCGGAAAAAAATTGTGGAATGGGGTGACGGCGATAGCACAGCAAAATGATTGCCAGCAAGTTTCGATGGCGTTGCAAACCAAAAACGACCCCGCCATTTCGTTCGCTCGCAAACGCGGTGCGGTTTTGTGCGGGTATGATGACCATCATTTTTCAAATGGAGACATTGCGCTGCTATTCTCGGTGTCACTGTAATTATGACCATGCTCGGTTCAAGTTTGGTGGCGATAAATCAAATTTTATCGTCATTTATTTTAATTTTAGCCTTCTCCCTTCTCGTTTTCATCTTAAATTACAACCGCAATAGCGCCATCGGACGGGCTTTTGCAGTGTTGTTGGCGTGCATGGCGTTTACATACGCCGGAGATGTGGCGCTTTTTCAGGTTTCATCGCTGGATGATGCCATCCCATGGCTTAAATTCCAGTGGATTGGTATCGCCTTTACCCCCGCCGCATACCTGCACTTTTCCGATGCACTGCTGCGCACCACCAACGATATTTCGCGGCCGCGCCGATTTGCTGTGCTCGGCGGGTATATCGCCGGGGCGATATTTTTGTATCTGGCGATATTCACCGATTCACTGGTGCGCGACGGATTTTTCCAACCGGCCGTGACGCAATTCCGCGCCGGGCCATTATTTGGGCTGTTCACAATCTATTTTTACGCGGCAGTCATCTGGGGTGTCTTTAACACCCAGCGTGCCCGCGACCGTTGTTTGACCACTGTCACCCGTCGGCGGATGACTTTTTTGATGTTGTCATTCGCCGCACCATCTTTCGGAGTGTTCCCGTACATGCTGGTGGCAAATCAGGCCTCAACACTACCGGCGTGGGTATTGCTGGCAACATTATTTTTGGTCAACGTCGGCATTGTAACGATGCTGATTGTGATGGGCTACAGCGTTTCGTTTTTCGATGCGTTTTCGCCCGATAGAGTGGTAAAATACACCCTGGCGACATATCTGCTGCGCGGGCCACTGGTGGCGATGCTGGTCATCGGTGTGATTATCGCCATGCCCGATTCGCCCGTTATTTTGGGGCTGCCCCGCGATGCAATTCTCATTCCATCCATCGTATCCATCATCGTGCTGGCGCAGATTGCCGCCAGCTATTTAAAGCCGCTCATCAGCAATTGGGTATATCACACCGAAAAAGACGAAGTGGCATTGCTGCGATATGTGGACAGCCGGTTGCTGACAACCACCGATTTACGGCAAGCGCTGGAAAACGTGCTGACCGCCATCTGCGAATTGATGCGCGTCCGCACCGGATTTATTGCCAACGTCGCGGCGCGCTCCGGCCCCCGGCTCGAAACTTCGGTGGGCGAAGCAGAAGCCGTGGAGCAGGCGTTATCGCAATTTGATGTTTCCGTGCTGAAAGATGCAGACGGCGGCGCAAACATTTTCATCCCCCATAATAACTTCTGGTATGTACCGTTGAAAGACCATTCCGGCAAAGTTTTTTTGGGTCTGCTCGGCATCGAAGCGCGCAGCGCACAGCCAAATCTGACCGAATATGAATCTCGAACCGTGCAACTGCTGGTAAAACAAGCTGAATTTATGCTGGAAGACCGCCGGTTGCAGCAGAGCGTTTTCGGCGCGTTGCGAAATATCGCCGGAGAAATGGAACGTGCCCAGCGCGTGCGGTCTGCAGTGCGATATGTCGGTTCGCCGGTGGATACACTGTTGCCTTCCGATGAAGATGTGATAAACCAACCCGACTTTCCGGATTGGGTTCGCGATGCACTCACCCACTATTGGGGTGGCCCCAAATTGACCAACAGCCCGCTATTGCAAATGGAAGTTGTCCGGCGTATGGCCGATTCACACGGCGGCGATACCGTCAAAGCCTTGCGTGATGTACTGGCGCGAGCCATCGAAAACACCAAACCCGGCGGCGAACGGCGCATGACAGCATCGGAATGGTTGTTGTATAACATTTTGGAACTGAAATTCATTCAAGGTATGAAAGTGCGCGATATCGCCCGACGGTTGGCCCGCAGCGAAGCCGATTTGTACCGCAAACAAAAAATCGCCATTGATGCCGTGGCGCGGTCGTTGGCAGAAATGGAAAACGCCGAAAACGGTACATCTCCGCCCCAAGAGTAAAGTTTGTGAAAATCGGGCGGAAAATCTATAATGAAACTATGGAAAATATACCGTGCAGCGCAAATTTCAACCACGGCGCGCGCGGTTGTTCGTAATTCGTCATTCGTAACTTGAAGGAGTGTGCAATGTCCGGACACAGTAAATGGAGTACCATCAAACGGAAAAAAGGCGCAGAAGATGCCAAACGCGGCAAGATTTTCACCAAACTGGCGCGCGATATAACGCTGGCGGCGCGTCAGGGTGGCGGCGACCCCGGTGCAAATCCATCGCTGCGATTGGCGCTCGATAAAGCCCGCCGTGCCAATATGCCCAAAGACAACATCGAACGTGCCATCAAGCGCGGCACGGGAGAATTGGAAGGCGGCGAACTTGAAGAAGTGACTTACGAAGCCTATGCCCCGCACGGTGTGGCGATGCTCATCAAATGCACCACCGATAATCGCAACCGTGCCCTGTCGGAAGTGCGAAAAGTGTTCAACAAACAGGGCGGCAATATGGCCGAACAGGGGGCCGTCAGTTGGATGTTCGATCTGAAAGGCTATCTCACCGTGCCCGCCGATGGCGTTGACCCCGATGACGTGTTTATGGCGGCAGTGGATGCCGGCGCCGACGATGTGGAAGTTAGCGACGACATCATCGAAATTTACACTGCACCGGATGCACTGCACACTGTGCGCGATGCGCTGGAAACCGCCGGTTTTTCGGTGGAAGAAGCCGAATTGTCGCAGATCCCCAAAAATGAAATCGAACTCGGCGTGAAAGAAACGCTGGCGATTATGAACATCATCGACCAACTCGAAGAGTCGGATGATGTGGATAAAGTTTATTCCAACCTCAGCATCTCTGATGAAGCGCTGGCGCAATTGGAATCGGCATAAATGCGTGCCATCGGCATTGACCCCGGCACGGCGATAACCGGCTGGGGGGTGGTGGAACAAAACTTCGGCGAGCAGGATTTGCGGGTGGTGGCGTATGGCGTTATTACCACCCCCGCCAAAACCCCTTTCCCGCAACGGCTAAAAACCATTTACGATGAACTGACCGCCATCATCGCCGAACACCGGCCCGATACCGCCGCGGTGGAAATGCTTTTTTTCAGCCGCAACACCACCACCGCGCTGTCGGTGGGGCATGGGCGCGGCGTGGCAATGCTCGCGCTGGCAAATGCCGATTTGCCCATCGCGGAATATAAACCGCTGGAAATCAAACAAGCAATTGTGGGTTACGGCGGCGCAGACAAGCAGCAGGTTCAGCGAATGGTGAAACTGCTGCTCAATCTGGATGAAATTCCCAAACCCGATGACGCCGCCGATGCACTCGCTGTGGCAATCTGCCATCTGCATTCCGCGCGGTGGGCAGCGATTGGCGATTAGTTGATTGGAGATTGGTTATTGGTGATTCGCCGGTTATCACCCTGTAACTTTGCAACCCTGAAACCTGAAACCTGAAACTTGAAACCAAAATGATTGGCTCAATTCGCGGTGAGATAATCGAAAAAGGCGATGACTTTCTGCTGGTGGATGTGAACGGCGTGGGATATGTGGTCAATGTGCCCGTGCCGTTGGTCGATGATGCCGTCATCGGCAAAACAATTTTTCTGCGAACCCATCTGCACGTCCGCGAAACAGAGATGACCCTGTTCGGTTTTCCCGATGCGGAACAACTCGACCTGTTCCGCACCCTGCTGAAAGTGCAGGGCATCGGGCCGAAAGTCGCGTTGGCGATTCTATCCACCCTCTCGATGGAATCGCTGAAACAGGCGGTGGCGCAAAACGAAGCCGCCATTCTCGCCCGTGTGCCGGGCATCGGGCCCAAAAAAGCGAAACACATCGTCTTTCAATTGAAGGGCAAAATCACCGCCGATGATATTTTCGCCCCGGCAGCCGTTGCCATCAGCGATGATGACGGCGAAGTGCTGGCGGCGCTCACCACATTGGGTTACAGCATCGTCGAAGCACAAATGGCGCTGCAAAACCTCCCCGACTCCGCCAAAG
>JANTHQ010000032.1 GCA_024762375.1 Anaerolineaceae bacterium | reverse complement strand
TGCAGCAGATTTGGGCATTGTGCCGAACCGTTTGCCGGGCTACCAGCCGGTGGATGGCGAACCGGGACTTTCGGCGCGTGAAATGCTGTCGCCGGTCATCTTCTGACACGCCACACATTTCTGCGGCACGGGCGGGGGTAAAGGTTTTCATCGCCTCGATGAGCGTCTCGAACCCGTCCACATGTGCCGCCAGATAGTCTTTATTTTCCAAACCCTCATCAATCACCGCAGCGACCAGCCCCCACGCAAAGGCGGCTTCTGCGCCATAACGATAGCGGAGCGTGCTTTCGGCGACGCTGTCGAGTTTCGTCCAGCGTCCACCGGCATTGATGAGATGGGCGCCGTGTCGCGCCGAACCGCGCACCCGCAAGTACAGGATGGGCGATTCTTCATCCAAATCGGATCCGACCACCAAAATTGCCGATTCGCCTTTCAGCCGCCCAATGTCGGTACCGACACCTGCGCCCACTTCGTGTGCCAGCGTGTCATCGAAATCGGCATTCAACCCGACGCGGTGGTCGATATTGTTGCTGCCGAGCAATTGGCGGAAGAGTTTCTGGAAGAGGTACAAATCTTCGTTTGAAAGGTGCGCCCCGGCGATGCCACCGGTTTTTTCTTTTGAAAGTTGAAGTTTGCGCGCCACCAACGACAAGGCTTCGTCCCAACTGGATTCGACAAATTCACCATTCTTTTTGATGAGCGGTGCAGCGAGCCGGTTGTGACTGCCGTTGAAGTGATGCCCGAACCGCCCTTTGTCGCACAGCCAAATTTCGTTGATGGCTTCGTTTTGGCGGGGCATCACCCGTTTGATGGCATCGAAACGGGTGTTGAGCACGGTGTTACAGCCTGCACCGCACAAATTACAGACACTGGGCACACTTTCCATTTCCCACGAGCGCGCACCAAAGCGGAAATCTTTGGTGGTCAGCGCCCCAACGGGGCAGATGTCGGTGGTGTTGCCGGAGTATTTGCTATCAAATGTTGGATTGGAATAGCTCACAATCCGCGAATCGCGCCCACGATTATCAATTGCGAGCACATGATCGCCTGCGATTTCGTCTTCAAACCGTACACAACGCGCACACAAAATGCAGCGTTCGGTATCGAGGAAAATCAAGTCACCCAACGGTTCTTTTTTGGGCCCGTGATGTTTATCTTCCAAATGGAATTCTGAAATGCCCGGGCCATACGCATACGTCAGGTCTTGCAGCGAGCATTCGCCGCCTTTGTCACACACGGGACAATCGAGCGGGTGGCTGGTGAGCAGGAATTCCAAAATCCCGCGCCGGTCGGCAATGGATTCTTCGCTTTGGGTGACAACTACCATCCCCGGCGAAACGGGGGTGGTGCAAGCGGTCATCGGTTTGGGGAAAAAGCGAATCACCGGATTGCCGCTGTCATCCAATTCAAATTCACCGGTTTGGCGATTGCGCACCGGCGTGCCGACCGTCACCAGACACATCCGACACATGCCCACCGGCTCTAATTTGGAGTGATAACAGAAAACCGGAATTTCATTTCCCGCCTGTTTTGCGGCTTCTACAATTAATGTTCCTTTTGGAACACTGACTTCTACACCGTCTATTGTGAGGGTTACCAAATCAGACATAAGCTATTCCTAAAACGTATGGCACAAACCATACCGTATTGTGGAAATTTTGGTTGCGGCGGGCAACTCGCTGCCCGCCGCGATATTTTTATGCAATGGTGATACTATCGTCCAAAAAGACGTCTTGAATGGCGTTGAGCAATTTTACGCCCTCTGCCATCGGTTTTTGGAAGGCTTTTCGGCCGGAAATAAGGCCCATGCCCCCGGCACGTTTGTTGATAACTGCCGTACGGACGGCCTGCGCCAAATCGTTCGCCCCGCCGGATGCTCCGCCGGAGTTGATGAGCCCGGCGCGTCCCATGTAGCAATTCGCCACTTGATAGCGCGTCAGGTCGATGGGGTGATCGGTGGTCAAATCGCTGTACATTTTGTCGCTGTATTTGGAAAAGCCAATCGCAGGGAAACCACCGTTGTTTTGGGCTTGCTTCTGCTTGATGATGTCAGCTTCGATAGTGACACCGAGATGGTTCGCTTGCCCGGTCACATCTGCCGAAACGTGATAATCTTTGCCATCTTTTTTGAAGGCGTTATTGCGCAGATACGACCACAAAATCGTTACCATCCCCAGTTCATGGGCATAAGCGAAAGCTTCTGAAATTTCCACAATCTGCCGATTCGATTCCGGTGAACCAAAGTAGATTGTGGCCCCCACGCCAACCGCGCCCATTTCGAAAGCCTGGTCAATCGAGGCAAACATAATTTGGTCAAATTTGTTGGGGTAAGTTAACAGCTCGTTGTGGTTAAACTTCAGGATAAAGGGGATTTTATGGGCATACTTCCGCGAAACACTCCCCAGTACCCCCAACGTTGATGCGACTGCATTACAACCGCCTTCAATAGCCAATTGCACAATATTTTCGGGGTCGAAATAAATGGGGTTCGGCGCAAACGATGCACCCGCGGTGTGCTCGACCCCTTGGTCAACGGGTAAAATAGAAAGATACCCCGTACCGGCCAACCGACCGTGATTGAAAAGTGTTTGCATGTTGCGCAGTACCGACGGACGGCGGTCGGATGCGGCCATAACCCGGTCTACAAAATCGGGCCCAGGCAAGTGTAAAGATTCTTTGGGAATCGCCTTTGATTCGTATGCCAACAAGTATTCGGCTTCATTGCCCAATAATTCTGAAACATTTACGGACATCACTCAACTCCTTTTTGCGCGCCTAACGGCATACTATTTTTTAATATACTGCTCATACTCGTGACGGAAGTGCAGCAAACTTGCCTTTACCGGGCTGGTTGCGAACTCTCCCAACGGGCAGAAGGTGTTGCCGCTCATTTGCTCGATAATCTTCGGCAACAATTCGATATCCTCCATCGTGCCTTCGCCGGAACGAATGCGATGATAGACATTCGAAAGCCAGTACGTGCCCTCGCGACAGGGACTGCATTTGCCACAACTTTCGTGCTTGAAAAAGTGGATCATCTTTTCTGCCGCCCAAACGATGTCCACTGTTTCATCCATGACAATGAATGATGCTGAACCGAGCATCGACCCGATTGCGCCCATCGATTCGTAATCCATCGGGGTATCGAGTTTATCCTCGGGAACCATCAGCGACGACTCTCCGGCGGGCAACACGGCTTTAACCCGTTTGCCGTTTGGCACACCGCCGCCCAATTCTTCAATCAAATAGCGAATGGGCACACCCAACGGCAGTTCGTAATTTCCGGGGCGATTGACATGCCCACTCAACGAAAACACTTTCGTCCCTGCGCTTTTTTCGGTGCCGAATTGCCGGTACCACTCCACGCCGTGCCGAATGATACCCGGCACATTCGCCATCGTTTCCACATTGTTAATGACGGTGGGTTTGGCATACAACCCTTCTACCGCCGGAAACGGCGGGCGCGAACGCGGATAACCGCGATAGCCTTCCAAACTATTCAACAGCGCGGTTTCTTCGCCGCAGATATACGCCCCGGCGCCAAGATGCAAATGCAAATCGAGCGAATAATCAGAACCCATGATATTTTTTCCGAGCATCCCGCGCTCGTAGGCCTGATCGACCGCTTTTTGTAGGGTGACAAACGGCCCTTTAAATTCGCCACGGCCATAGATGTAAATGGTGCGCGCACCCACAGCATACGCAGCGATTGCCGCCCCCTCAATCACCAAATGGGGATTGTACTCCATCAATTCGCGGTCTTTAAACGTACCGGGTTCACTCTCGTCGGCATTCACCACGATGTAAACGTCTTTCGCCCCTTTGGGGATGAACGACCATTTCACGCCGGTGGGAAACCCTGCGCCGCCTCGGCCACGCAAACCCGATGCCTTCACCGCCTCGATGACCTCGGCGGGTTGCATCTCCTCCAGCGCTTTTTTCAGCCCTTCGTACCCCCCATCCGACAAATATTCATCAATATCGCCGATATTGGGATTATCTTTATGACGGAGCAGAATGTGTTCTTTCAGGTAATCATTCGCCATTTGCCGCACCTTTATGCCTTGGTCTCTTGCTGCGCTTCTGCGCGTAACTGCGCCAGCACGGTGTCAATCGTTTCGTCCGTCAGATTTTCATAATATTGCAGGTCAATTTGACACATTGGAGCTTTGTCACACGCCGCCAAACACGGCACGGCTTCCAATGTGAACAACCCGTCTTCGGTGGTGCCACCCTCGGGTGGTAAGCCCAGCCGCTCGGTCAACCGCAGATAAAATTCTTCCGCGCCGCGCAGTGCACAGGGCAGGTCGGTGCAAACGTGAATCATATGTTTGCCGGTCGGCTCGCGGCGGAAAAGGGTATAGAACCCCACCACGGCATGGACATCGGTAATCGGCACATCAAGCGCCTCGGCCACCGCTTCCATATCTTCATCGTCCAACCAATTTTTCTCTCGCTGCGCCAAATATAGTGCCGGCAACAGCGCCGAACGTTTCGTTGGATACTTTTTCAATATTTCTTCTAATTCTCGTTGTTCTGCTTCAGACCACATGGTAGCTCCAAGGTCAGAGTATTTTTAAAACACCAGTTTTACCACACTAGCGATCAACTTCACCCAAAACAATATCAATCGAACCGACAACCGTCACAATATCCGACAGCAAACCCTGGCGAGACATCAGGTCTGTTGCCTGCAGGTTCACAAATGACGGCCCGCGCACCCGCAACCGATGCGGCACGGCTGTCCCATCGCTGATGAGCCCAAACGCCAAAATACCTTTGGGATTCTCAATCATACCATACACATGACCAACCGGCGGCTTAAAGCCCTCCGTCACCAATTTAAAGTGGTGAATCAATGCCTCCATGCTGGTAGAAATCTCATCACGCGGCGGCAACGCCACTTTTCTGTCTTCCGTTTTGTGCGGGCCTTTTCCCAGTTTCCCCAATGCCTGCTCGATAATCCGCAGGCTTTGCCACAGTTCCGCCATCCGTACCTTGTAGCGAGCATAACTGTCGGCCTCGGTAGCCGTGGGAATATCAAACTCAAATTGGTCATAACTGGAGTACGGCTTCACTTTTCGCAGGTCGAATGGCTCACCGGCGGCGCGCAACAGCGGCCCGGTCACACCCAAATCGAGTGCTTCTTCTTTGGTCAACACACCCACACCCTCAAGGCGACCGCGCCAAACGGGGTTATCGGTCAACATGGCCTCAAAATCTTTCATCACTTCCGGGAAGCCCTTCAAGAAATGCTTTACCGCATCCTCAAATGCGCCCGGCAGAGGCCAACGCAAACCACCAACATCGAAATAACTGGTGGTCATCCGCGCGCCACAGACCATTTCAAAAATATCCAAAATCTGCTCGCGCCAGTAGAAGGCGTACATCAGCAGGGCGTGAATGGTGCCGCTGACATCCATCGCGTGCGTGCCGAGCCACACCATGTGGCTGGCGATACGCTGCAACTCCGTCAGAATAACGCGGGCATACTGCGCATGCTGGGGCACTTCCACACCGATCAACTTCTCTACCGCCATCACATATCCCAAATTATTACTCATGGACGACACATAATCGAGCCGGTCGCAATAGGGAATGAATTTTTCGTACCGAATGGATTCCCCGGTTTTCTCAAACCCGGAGTGCAGATAACCCACCTCTGGTTTACAACTGATAACCCGCTCACCATCGAGTTCCACCGCCAGCCGGAGCACACCGTGCGTGGCGGGGTGCTGTGGCCCCATATTGATAACCAAATGCCCGTCGGCATCCATATCTTCCAACTCACTGTGGAAGTTGGGCGTATCCATAATTTGTTTGCCCAAATGAGCAAAACGGGGGTTGTCGCGATCGGCGGTAAAATAAACCGGTTCGCCACCAATGGGGTAGTCTTTCCGCAACGGGTGACCGACCCAGTTTTGCGGCAACAAGATTCGGTGCAGCCACGGATGCCCCTTAAATTCAATACCCATCAGGTCATACGTTTCGCGCTCAAGCCAGTTTGCGGTTGACCAAATTCCCGTCACCGAATCCACTTTCGGCAACGAATCTTTGCCGTTCTGCGGCGTATCCGCCAACGGCACACTCAATCGCACGTGGCGGGCATTCGGCACCGAAAAAAGTTCGTATGCCGTGGCAAACCGCGGCGATTTACCCAGTTTCATCCGGTCAACCCCATACACATCCAACAGAAGGTTATAGCGCAATTCAGGGTCATCCCGCAGGAATTTCGCCACTTTCAGCCACTGATCGGGGCTGACGGTAATCGTTGTTTCGTCACGAAATTCCTTTTTATCCAACACAGCGTCGGGGAAATTTGCTTTTAGTTTATCGTACGTGAGGTCAGTCATCAGTCCTCGGCATAAAACTTAATTTTGTTGGTTAGCCTTCTCGTTCACCGATACCAAATTTTTGCACTTTTTGCTGCAAGCGCAGAATGGCATAAAACAACGCCTCCGGTCGGGGGGGACACCCCGGCACATACACATCCACCGGGATAATTTTATCCACACCCTGAATGATGGCGTAATTATTGAATGGGCCACCACACGAGGCGCAATCACCCATGGCGATAACCCATTTCGGTTCCAGCATTTGGTCATACAGCCGCCGAACCACCGGCGCCATTTTATTGCTCACCCGCCCGGAAATGATAATCAGGTCAGACTGACGCGGGCTGGCACGGAACACCTCTGCGCCGAACCGCGAAATATCAAAACGGGACATTCCCGCCGAAATTTGCTCGATGGCGCAGCACGCCAACCCAAACAGCAGCGGGTGTAACGAATACTTTCGCCCCCAGCCAACCAGTTCCGACAGGTTCGCCATTACCAACCCCACCGCACCGTCTTTTTGATGCCCCCCGGCAGGCGTTATCGAAAAATCATTGAGCTCCACTAATCCCATTCGAGCGCTCCTTTTTTCCATACATACACATACCCGATGAGCAAAATCAGCACAAAAATGCCCATCTCAATCAATCCGAACAGTTTTAACTGCCGGAAGATAACCGCCCATGGATAGAAAAACACCACTTCGATATCAAACATCATAAATAACATGGCGACCATATAATAGTGAACAGGGACTTTTCGCCGCGCTTCACCATAGGGCAGCTTACCGGATTCGTATGTATCGGATTTTACAGAATTTGGATGACGGGGACCTAAATAATAGGGTACAACCAGCGCTATCAGGGCAAACCCTGCGGCGACCACTATCATTATTAAAATAGGAAGATAATCAGCAGGCATCGCTCGTTACCGTATCCTTTTTTTTGATGGTGTGACCTACTTCTGCCACTCGGTTGTTCATTCTATCACGATAAAATACTCGTGTCAAAATAATCTCACGGAAAATTGCCCACCCACCGGCGCGCACACGAAATGCGACTTTGGTGACTTTTTGATGACTTTCCGGAAAAATTCGGTCAAAAAAACAGCCGAAATCAATATTACCAATGGCAATATTAGATTTCGGCTGGCACTAAACCTCGAACTGTTACACGGCTAGCGCGTTGATATCCTCAAACACATACGAGCCATCATCCTCTGTTTGGACGCGCCACAGTTTTTCCGGGTCTTTGATGTGATCCACAAAAAGTATACCATCCAAATGGTCATTTTCGTGCTGGAACACCCGCGCCAAAAAACCGCTCACTTTCATTTTTATCGGCTTGCCGGTAACCGTGCGGGCTTTTATCTCGATGCTGTGATGTCGATTGACCTCCCCCAACCATCCGGGAATGGACAAACACCCTTCTTGCCCTTCTTCCATTTCAGCAGAGCGTTTCGTGATTTCCGGATTCACAATAACGAATGGTTTGCCACTCAACGGGTCATCATCTTCTTCCGGAATTTCTGCCACAAATATACGCTGCAATACACCAATCTGGGGGCCAGCCAACCCCACCCCATTCGATACACGCATCGTTTCAATCATGTCATTTGCCAGTTGACGCAACTGGGGGCCAAACACTTTTACTTTTTTTGCCTTCTGTCTCAATTTCGGATTATCAGCGTAAAGAATTTTTCGCACTGCCATCATTTCCTGCCTTCATTCATAAACAACCATATTCACTATAACATGGTAGTCTCACTGCAACAGAGAGTCAAATCACCTGCATACAATTCTCTGTTAAAAATTCTAATGCGATTCTATCATTCTTTTTATCTTGATTTAATCAAGATGGGGTAAAAATTATGGTAGCAACCGATAGCGTTTTTTTGAAGTTGCAATTTAAAGGAAAATCGGGTAAAATTGCCGCCTTGAGAGATATTGTTTGTCACGAGAGGCAATTTTTAAGGAATGGGGAGTTTGACTTATGCCAACCTATCAATATGCATGCGAAACCTGTGGCCACCGTTTTGACATTCGCCAGCGATTTAACGATGAACCGCTCACTATTTGTCCAAAATGCGGCGCAAAAATACATCGAGTCATCAATCCGGTCGGCATTATTTTCAAAGGCCCCGGATTTTACGTGACCGATAATAAAAATGGCAGCAGCAATTTCATAAACAGTAGCGGAAAGAAAAACGGCAAAAACGGAAACGGCAAAACTGCCGCACCCGCCGAAACGAAATCCGACACCGCGGCCACCAGCAGCGAGTGACCACTGCCGGAGCGTTTGCTCCGGCTTTTTATTGAATCAGACTCACACATTTGCCTGCTGCGCCTCCCCATGATAAAATCGTTTTTTGTGATTTGAGTATGAAACTACCTGTAATTAAGAGTGAGAATTATGGCAAACGCAGTTGATCTTTTGAAATCAGTAGAAACGTTAAAGGAAAATCTTCCCAACATTTTGGTCGGCGATACCGTAAAGGTTCACCTACGCATTGTTGAAGGTAAAAACGAACGTGTTCAGATTTTCCAGGGTGTCGTCATTGCTAAAGAAGGAAGCGGCATTACGCAGAATATCACCGTGCGGCGCATTGCAGCCGGCGGCATTGGGGTAGAACGCAAATTCCTGCTTCATTCCCCGCGAATTGACAAGATTGAAGTTTTGCGCCACGCGCATGTACGCCGCTCGAAATTGTATTTCTTGCGCAACCGCAGTGGTAAAGCTGCCCGCCTGCGAGAAAAACGCGTCTTTTAGCAATTAGCTGACGATGAAGGCAGTATCATCCCCCACATTTAAAAAAGAAGCAGCCCTGTTAACACAGGGCTTTTCTTTTATTGCCGGTATTGACGAAGCCGGACGTGGCGCATGGGCAGGGCCGGTAGTGGCCGCCGCAGTGATTTTCCCGCCGCCCTCCCCTGCCCTGCTATCTGCACTGGCTCCGGTGCGAGATTCTAAGTTGCTGACAGCCCGCCGGCGCGAAACTGTTTTTTCGCTGATTCACACCCATGCACTCAGCATTGGCGTGGGTGTGGCATCGCCCGGGTTGATAGCGCGAGCCAACATTGTCGGCGCGACACGCACGGCAATGACTCGAGCGGTGCAGCAATTGTCGCCTCAGCCACAATTTTTGCTGATTGACGCGCTGCGGTTGTCGGAAGTTGGCATTCCACAAGAATCATTTTTCAAGGCGGAATCCATCTCGCTGAGTGTAGCCGCCGCGTCCATCATTGCAAAAGTTACCCGCGACCGGCTGATGGTTCTTCTGGCAGAAAAATATCCTGAATATGGCTTTGAACGCCACAAAGGCTATGGAACCAAACATCACCGCGCGGCGCTGATGCAGTATGGCGCTTGTCGCATCCACCGCTTTTCGTTTGCCCCCATAAAAAATTTGCAGCCATCAATTCATCAATCCAACGACTGAACCTTTTTTTCGAACGTTGCCATGGCCTTTTTCATGGCTTCCTGCCGGATAGCGGTCGTGACATCGCCACGCGTGCGCTCCAAGATAGAGCGGGCAACATCGGTTTTTCGGCGTAAATCTCGTGTGATGGCCGACGGAAAATCAACCGTGATGAGTTGGGTATAAATTTCGTCCATCAAATCGAGCATGGTTTCACTGGCCGTCACATCACCGCGCCGAAGCGCATCCAAAGCATACCGGCGCAATTCACCCACCGTTTCGGCCAACCCGTTCACATACGCCGCACTTTCTACCCCCAGCGATTCCGGTGTCGGCAACGGCGAGTTCAGTATCAGCGCCCGCGTTAAGTGCGCTTCCGAGAGTTCTTTCAGCGCATCTTGGGTGTATCCGGCAAAGTAAATGTCGGGATATGCTTTGGCATCGGCAATCATTTCTGCCGCAGTGGCATTTGCCCGCCGCAAAAGCGAATCTGCCACATCCGCTTCGCGGCGATGGGTGGCGCGGATGGCGTTGGCGCAATGCTTAATGAGTTCTCGCGAGCGCGCCAGCGTGGCATCGCGCACGGCAGATTTCGCCGAAAATTCATCATTGATGGTTTGAATGATTGATTCCAGTGTCACGGCTTTCTCCATTTTTAGGGTTGCGACCTGCTATTAACCTGAATTCGGAGTTTCTACCGGAAAGAGAAAATGTGGTTATTTCCCCAAAATTTTTTGGTGTGTCATTCCCGCGAAGGCGGGAATCCATAAATTTTTGCAGTGGATTCCGGACAATTCACTGCGTGAATTTCCGGAATGACAAAAACTCCGAACTAACGTTATTATGATGACAATGCCATATCGCGCACAATATCAGTTTGAGACAACACCCCCACCGGGCGAACTTTTTCGCCACCGTCGGGATTTTCGACCACAACCAGCCGGTGAATCCCTTTTTGGACGAGGGTTTTGCTGGCGTCTCGCATCGGTGTTTCCGGAGTACAGGTAACCACATCGGTTTTCATTACATGTTGTGCGGTCAAACCGTACCAATATTCCTCGGAGCCGCGCAAAGCAACCAAATCTGTGCGGGTTACAATGCCGGCCAAAAAGCCTTCATCATCCAGCACAACCACCGAACTGACATCATACGCGGTCATAATATGCGCCACGTCGGGCACGGTTGCCGACACAGAACAACAGCGCAAATCTTTTGACATCACATCTTGCACCATTTTTGCCATAGGACACTCCTTTGGGCACTATGGGGATATCCCCTTTTTTAAAATCGATACCTGATATGGTAGCAGGCAAGTCTCTATTTTTCAAGCGAAAAAGCGTAATCTCTCGATTACGCCTTCAACTTTTCGCCGGTTATATTGCCGAATGCAATTAAAATGGAATGTCTTCTTCGGTATCGGGTGGTGCAGCCGCGGCGCTGCTTGGTGCGGCCGCAGAGCCCATTTCGCCGCTTTGCCCACCACCGCTCAAAAACTTTACTTCGAGTGCGGTGATTTCAAAACTGGCACGGGGTGTGCCGTCGTTCGCCGTCCACACGCGGGGGCCGCCGGTAGCACGGTCGGGGGTCAATCGCCCTTCAACAAACACTTGCCGCCCTTTGCTCAAATACTGGTTGGTGGTTTCTGCCAACCGCCGCCACGCCGAAACCCGAAACCACACCGTTTCTTCGCCCGGTGACCCATCGGCATTTTTCCACTTGCGATTGGTCGCCACGCTGAAACTGGTTACGGGTGTTCCGTCCGGCATATAACGCATCTCC
>JANTHQ010000031.1 GCA_024762375.1 Anaerolineaceae bacterium | reverse complement strand
ATATTCGCTGGGCGCTGCTGATTTTGATACCGCCGCCCATTTGCTCGAAAAACACGGGCTTACTTTTCTCTTTCAAGGGAAACTAAAGAGATTGCAGCGCTGGCTGGATGCATTTCCCAAAGCCTACCTTACCCGGCATCCAAGACTTTGCATCCACTATGCCTGGACGCTACTTAACCAAGGACGCACAGAGGCGGTAGAACCATACCTGGTGGCAGCGGAAAGTGCTGCGCCGGAAGATAATACTGCTATCCGTGCCGTTACCGCCCTGATTCGCGGTAATATTGCCCGTGCTCACGAAGACATCTCCACCGCCCGGTCTGAAGCAGAAATTGCCTTTCAATTGGCAGACCCCAATAACGCAATGACGCGCGGCGCGGCTTTGTTTCAACTTGGGGCGGTACAATTGATGGCCGGCGAGATTACATCGGCGATTGAGTCTCTAAAACAAGCCACCGTTTTGGCGCGCGAAGCCCACAATCTCAATGTTACTTTTTTGGTTGGCGGCTATCTCGGTTTGGCTTATTTGCTGCAAGAAAATTTAGAGTCGGCTGAAGAGGCATTGCAAGCGACAATGGCTTACGCTGCTGAACTGGGACTATCGCAAAGCCCTTTGTTGGCGTACGTTCATATTGGGCTGGCACACCTTGCTTTTTCAAGAAACGATTTGCTCAAAGCCAAGTCTGAAATTAAAAATGCCTTGACTGATTGCCAAGTTGTCGGTGAAATCAGCGGATTGCGCCGAAGTTATATGTTTTTGGCACAAATCGCGCAGGCAGAAGGTCAATTTGCGACGGCACATCGGGCATTCAAGCACGCGCAAGAAGCGGCGAAATTATTGAAAAACCCAGAGGTCGAGCCCCAAATGTCGCTTTTAGAGGCAAGCCTCAACCGCCAAGAGAAGAATGCCGTCAATGAGAAAACACTCCGATTTTTGGCAATGGGCGCGCCGCTGGATTATGCTCAAACGATGTCATTAACGCCCGCTTCTCGCCAAAAAACGCTCATCGAACCCCTCAGCGAGCGCGAACTTGAAATATTGTCGCTTATCGCCGCCGGGCTGAAAAACAAAGAAATTGCCGAGCAACTCTTCATCAGCCTTAACACCGTGCTGTATCACATCAAAAATATTTACAGCAAACTGGGTGTCAACAAACGAGCATTGGCTATCGCCAAAGCCCGCGAACTCGATTTGTTGTAGTCCTTAAACTGGACAAGCCAGAATCAAAAAGGAACGCAGAGAGAAATAGTTCTAAAAAACTCTGTCTATCTCCGTGACCATTCTGTGTACTCTGTGCAACTTTTTTCTTGCTCATTGCACAAGAATTTTAATCGAAAAAGCACCTACAGTTTTTCCCCCCTTTTAAACCACAGTTTTTTCTGCCTCACAACCACAGTTTGTTGTGGGGATTTTTTGTGTTCAGTGCCTTAAACTATACGCACAATGAACAATAACACAGACAAAACCAAGCATTACCACATCAAAATACAAGGGAAGTTGGATGTTCGCTGGCAAGGTTGGTTTGACGATTTAACCATCGAACCAACCGTCGACGGCGATACCATTCTGAGCGGTATGATTGCCGACCAAGCGGCACTGTATGGCATTCTGAAGAAAATAAACAATTTAGGATTGACCCTGATTTCGGTCATCCAGTACACGAAAGGAGAAAAATCGTGACAAAAAAATCAGTGAAATCACAGAAAACCCATAAAGACGAAAGGAGAACTATGATGAAAAATTTACAGAAATGGGGTGGTGTGGCCGCTCTGTACGAAGCGTTGGCTTACATAATTGGCATCATTGGATTTTTGGCGGTGGTCAATGTTTCTGAGATTAGCGACCCGCTGCAAAAGGTGACGGCCATTATTGAAAATCAGGGCTTGCTCTCGCTATTGATCCTGATTGTGTATGTTGTTTGGGGGATGTCGCTGGTGGTATTGACTTTAGCACTGCACGAACATCTGCGAGGGCAGTCATCTGCCACAGCCCGCACCGCCACCGCTTTCGGGTTGATATGGTCGATGTTGGTTATTGCCAGCGGTATGGTTTACAACGTGGGGATGGAAACAGCCACCTCTCTTTACAGCCAAAACCCAGAACAAGCCACCACGGTCTGGCTCGCCATTGAATCGATTTTTAACGGTTTGGGTGGTGGTGTGGAAGTTGTCGGCGGCATTTGGGTAACACTGCTGAGCGTCGCTGCCCTGCGAAATGGCGCTCTACCCCGTGCTTTCAACCTGTTCGGATTTGTGGTTGGCGTGGCCGGACTGATAACCGTTGTGCCTGCTTTGGGCGAAATTGGCGGGATGGTCTTTGGATTAACTCAAATCGTCTGGTTCGCGTGGCTGGGTATAACCCTTTTACGGCAACCAAAATCCACCGTGCAAGATGTACCTTCACCGGCATTTGGATAGATTACTTGAAAGTGGAGGCCGGAGATCAAGAACCTTCGGCCTCCGCTACAAAAAGCCGTGTATGGCATCTCTATCATGCCATACACGCGGTATGATAATTACAATTTTATAGGAGAATATTTGAGTTTAGACAACTCGAAGCGCACTGGCGGGAATGTCAGTGCGGGATTGTATCTTAAAAACAGAATTTCGCGGCGGAATTAAGCCGATTTAAGCCTTTTTTTGCGCCGTTTGACCGGTTTGAAGCGTTTCGGTCGGGTGCGCTGGCGCCCGGTTGGCCAGCCGGGTGATTTTCCGCGCGTTTGCGGCGGGGCAGTCGGTGTGCCAAACTGCTTAAAACTCGAGCCCAATGCCTGTTTGACCCGATAGGGGGTCAAGCGAGCCTGCGGTTTTTGCCAAGGTAAGGGGGCGTCTTGTACCAATGGTCTCGCCAAAAAGAGTTGCCAAAAAGCCAGGTCAACCAGCGCTGTCCAGCGGTCACAGGTTTCGCTTTGCTGAAAGCGGGGCAACATCCAGGCTAATCTTTGTTTACGGAAGCGAATACTCGGTTCAATCGGCCAGCGGTAATCAAACCAGCCCCAGACCACTGCCAATGGATGGTCGGTATGACCGGGCACGTAGCCCAGCCACAATGGTTCCGGCGGTTTATCGCGCTCCAGATGAACTTCAGCCAAGATGACCGAGAAATCGGTTTGGGCATCCTGTCTGGTGTGCAGGTGGTTCCAACGACGCAGACGCACTTGCCCCCAGCGCGGGTGTGTTATCTCCGTTGCTTCATCCGGTTCGGGCCAAGTGCCCGGCTCTTTGAATACGAAACGTTGTCCGTGCACCCGGGGGCGTCCACGTCCACTGTAGGTCGGTGGTGGACCGTACAAAACCCGGTCTTTTCTCAGCCGCGCCAGACCGGCACAATCCAGATTTTTCAGAGGTGCAAAAAAGCGATGATTGCCGTAGTGCCCATCGGCAACAATGACATCCAACTTCTTTTTCTGCGGGTCGGGACGCGCCCGGATGAGCGCCGCTATTTGTTCAATGCCGACGTCTATGGCGTTCTCATCCGGCTTCAATCGGCGGTTGCCGGTGGTCAGTGACCAACTTTCGCGCACGGCCGGTGTCCAGGTTAACAGTGAATACTGATGTCCTTGTACCACTGAGTGCCTCTTGATTGACCGGGTCGGGCTGCTGGCAAAAACTTGCCCGGACAGGGTTCTTGCTTGCGGATGCGGCCAAACGGTGGTGTCCAGCGCATAGACCTGAATACCGCTGCGGGGAATGTGTTGGTGAAAACTCCGGCTCAACGCCGTTGCTGATAGTTCACCGGTTTCCATCGCCTTGTAGACGCTGCTCCATTTCCGTCGAAATACGGGTGACAGGCTTAGCTCGGCAAAACAGCCCGGTTTGCCGCCGGTGGTCAGCAGCGCGTCCATTAACTCAAAGAGAACATCCCGGTTTTTGGTCAGCACATGCTCGTAGACCGTTTGTCGAAATTCTATTATTCTGTTAAGCTGTTCGGTAGTAGAATGATTTTTGGTTGGCATACCTTCAATCTTCTACTTACCGGGCGGTTTGGGCAAATCCTCAAACCGCCTTTTCTAATTTTTGTCTAAACTCAAATACAAATATTCCCCGCACAATGCAACCGTTTTCACAACGGGGACACACCTGCCCAACCCGGGCGAAGGACGTTGCATGATGCCACTCGATAAAAAATTCTTCCTCAACACCGGTAAAGATGGCGTGCTTGACGATACATCCCCGGCGGATGTGCGAGCGCTGGTTGACCAGTTGCCGTCTCATCCAAAATTACTTTTTCATTTTCACGGCGGGCTGGTCAGCAAAAAAAATGCGCTCGCCAGCGCCGAAAATTTACTGCCGCACTATCAATCAACCGGCGCGCACCCGATTTTTTTCGTGTGGGAATCTGATTTCGTCAGCGCCGTGTCACACAATCTACACGAAATAAATCGGGAGGCGATATTTAAAGCGCTGGTAAAAATGCTGGTAAAATTTACCGTCGGCAAATTGCTCGATTTGGAAGGCGGAAAAGCGACCGGACAATTGCAATTGCCCACCGATATTGAAGTGGCCATCGAATTGAAAAAGGCGGAGAACGCCGCCGAACCATTCCCCACCATAACGCCCACCGAACAATTGTCTGCGCTGAATGACGCCGAACGTGCCGCGTTTGAAGTCCAGCTGATGGCCGACACCAAATTTCAGCAGGCGGTAAACGAAGTGGTTGCCGCCGCTACCCCGGACCAAGCCGAACAGACGGAAAACGCAAAAGGCATTCTGACCGTAAACCGGGCTTCTGCCAAAACGCTGATGTCGCCGGACGTGGTTGCCGCAATCCGCGCCGATGTGGAAGCCAATGCCGGTAAAGGGTTGATTTCCACTGCTCTGCTCATCAAACAAGCCGGAGAAATTCTGGTGCGAATTATCAACCGGTTCATCGAAAAACGAGACCACGGCGTTTATTGCACCGTCGTGGAAGAAATTTTGCGGCAATTTTATCTGGCCAACGTTGGCGAAAGCATTTGGCAGATGATGAAAAAAGAAACGGCCGACACATTTCAAAACCCCGGCCAAAAACCGGAACGCGGCGGCTGGTTTTTCATCGATGCGCTGAGCGAAAAAATTGAACAGGGGTATAATCCTGAAATTACGCTGGTGGGGCACAGCGCCGGATCTATTTACATTTACAATCTGTTGCAATATGTGGAACACGCCCGCACAGACCCAAACCATGCGCTCCCGGCCGATTTCCAATTTAAAAATATAATTTTTGAAGCCCCGGCGATTGACATGAAACGTTTTGCCGATTTGGTGACCGGAATAGGACATCTTTTTGAAAATTTCCGCATGTTCACCATGTCCGATGAAGGTGAAAAAGGAAAAGCGATGTTCCCGGTGCTGTACCCGCGCTCTCTGCTTTATTTTGTGTCGGGGGTACTGGAAAAAGATTATACCGACCCGAAAAAACTGGCATACGACCAGCCGCTCGCAGGTATGCAGCGCTATTATTTGGATGAGAAAACGTATGACGGCAATGAAATTGTCGCCGCGCGGAAATTCATTCTCGGCGATGACCGCCGAGTTGTATGGGCCACCGAAAATCGGGGCGACGGGCTGGCATCGGCGGCGGTGCAGCATAGCGGGTACGCCGAAGAACCGCAAACGCTGGCCAGTGTCAAACATATTGTGCAGCATGGATGGGCATAGATGAACGAACAACATTACGCGCTGGTTATCGGCATCAACCGTTATCCGGGGATTTCAGATTTGCGTTCTGCCAGCGAAGACGCTGAAAGTTTTTTCAACTGGCTCACCGACCCGAAACTCGGCGGGGTTCCGGAAGAGAATATCCGGCTCATCACCACCGATGAAACCAGCGCCCCGCCGCATGTCCCGTTTTTCAAAGCCAAACCCACCCGAGAAGACGTTGAAGACGCACTGTTTGAGTTGTGGGCAAAATGCCGCAGCCGCATCGAAGATGAACCCGCAGATTGGTTCAAAACACGATTGTATGTGTTCGGCTCCGGGCATGGCATCGCCCCCGACCCGCAAGAGGCGGCCCTGTTGATGGCAAATGCCGGGCCGGATCATTACGGTAAAAATTTTTCGTATGCCAAATATTTGTCGTGGTTTCAAAAAGCGCAATTCTTCCGCGAGCTCGTCTTTTTCGCCGATTTTTGCCGCGAACGCATCGCCAATGCACCCCTGCTCGGCCCGACATGGACAGAAATCAACAATCAAAACGGTAAATTGTTGACCGTGCGCGGGCTGGCCACATATTTTGGCGAACTGGCATTCGAAGAAGAAGATGATGAGACCGCCAACCCCGACGAATTACGGGGATATTTCACCAAAGCACTGCTGGAAGGCTTAAACGGACAAGCGGTTGACCCCCGCTCCCGCGAAATTAACGCCCAAACACTGGCGACATACGTCACCGAGCGGGTACGCTCGCTGACCGAACACCGCCCCAAACCACAAGTGCCATTTTTTGTCGCAGAACCGGTCACGCCGACCGTCACTTTCCGCCGAAACGTCCCCCGACACGAAACGGATGCGCTGCGGCACACCGTCCACATCCGGTTTCCGGCGGGTTTCAAGGCCGATGTCGTTCTGTTCGATGGACAATTGAAGCAAATCGCGGTGCATTCGGCGGTAAACGGAAGCTGGGATGTGCCATTGGGCAACGGGCTGTACCGCATCACCCCCGCCACCGGCAGCAATTCGTTCGCCAATGCCGGATTTTTTGAAGTGATTGGAGCCGATCGCGATGTCAAGTTATAAAAAAAAGGCAACCGTATCATTGAGGACTGCCCGCACGCCACTCGAACTGCGACTGATTGACCATCAATTCCGCACGGTGGCATACGGTATGGGCACGCTAGAGAAAAAAGTGCCGCCGGGGTTATACCAAATTGAAGTTCGCGCCGGAAACAGTGTCCGCCGCGATTATATCGCGTTAAACCCCGGTGAAATTTTCTCAAAAGACGATATCGACCTGCCGGTTGAAACCATCGCCCCCGTTGCCGGTGCAGAAAACAGCCACGAATCTCATGGCGGCCCCACCGAACATCTCAGCAAACATCCCAACCGGCATTACGGAGACGGCGGACGGTTGGTGCTCATCTTCCGAAATGTGGGGCAAGCATACCAAAAACCGATTGATATTTCCTCGTTTCAACTGCTCACCGACAGCCTCAATCTGTTTGACGATTTGCCCCCCGCCGAAGCCGAAACCGGCGACGGCATTCTCGGTTTTTCCGGCGATGCCGACCCCGGCGGGTATGTGCTGCGCAACCACACCGAATGGCTATCGAAAACACGTGCCGCTCACGGCGAATCGTTGGGGGCAGATTTGCCCATCTGGGTTGAACCGGATTGGATTACGATTGTCTTCTTGCCCGCTTTTGATACCCGTTCCACCCCAACGCTGCGCGCGGCATCCATCCATATGGCGCCGCTGTGGGCAGGCTATCAATACGACGATTGGGAACGGGTAAACGCCGCCGCCGAACTGGCACTGAGCGGGCTGCGGCAAGGGCGGTCGGTGCTGAGAAAAAACATGCTCGACCTGCTGCTGAACCAGAAATTCACCAACCCGATGTTGGGAATAATCGGGGCGCAAGCCATGCTCCTGCAACCAAAACCGAATTGGTCGTTATTTGATACCGTCCGGCGCAACCTGAAAAAACTCGTGCCCACCCACCCCGATGTCACCGCCCTGTTTGTATCGGGCAAAGAACGGCGCGGTATCGAACAGCGCTCTCGTGTGAGAAAACTCACCTTTCCACCGATGCTGGCAGCAGGTTATCGCGGGGCAATTGCCCGTGACGCCGAAGAACCCGGGTTGATTGTGGGCGATTCTTTAGCCGACCAAGCCGCATCGCGATTGTACCAGCAAGGGCCATGGACTCTGTGGGAGCCATTTACATTCAGCACAGAAACCACCGTCGATACATCGGTGCTGGCAGACATTGCCGAAATTGAGCGGATGGTTGCTCACCCGACCACCCCCGTGTCGGACACGGTTTCTCAATTGTGGCGCAGTGTTGCCAACGCACCCGAAACGTCGGTCGGTGCGCTGAGCGACCCGGAAGTGAAACATGTGGCACAATTTGTGCAGCAAGCCGCAATCGAAGAGCGCAAACACGGAACCCGAGACTTGTCAGCGGGCTACAGCGAACTGGAAATCAAAAATCTCAGCAAAACCATCGGGCTACCGGTCAGTTCCGTGATGCGGGCCATAAAAACCATCTCCGAACACGGTTTTACCGGCAAACAATAAACAGCGGCTCGCCAAAATTCTTCGCATTTACATCGGCAGACAATTGTGCTAAAATTAGCGTGCAACCTTTTCGTTTGTACTTGAATGATTGCCGATTGCGAAATTTGATTGTGGAGCACCTTGCCCATGTTAGACGTGGATGTGAACATCCCCCTGAATTTAGATGGCTGGTATAAAGAGCTGGAAAGCTATCTTTCCCCATCGGATATAGAACAAATAAAAGCAGCGTATGCACTGGCCGCCAAAGCGCACGCCACCCAAAAACGTGCATCGGGCGAACCATACATCACTCACTGTCTCACGGTGGCACAGATGCTGTCTGATTTGAAAATGGACGGCGAAGTCATCGTTGCCGCATTGCTACACGATGTCCCCGAAGATACCGACATCACCCTGCAAGAAATCGAAGCGCAATTTGGACCGACCGTCGCCAAACTGGTTGACGGCGTGACCAAACTGAAACAAGCATCGGAACAGAAGGGAACCCCGTCTTCCAGCCGCCGCGAACTGCAGCAAACCGAAAATTTGCGAAAAATGTTTCTGGCCATCGGCGAAGATGTGCGCGTGGTGCTCATAAAGCTCGCCGACCGGATGCACAACATTCGCACACTCGGTTCGCTGCCGGAACACAAACGGAAACGCATCGCCCGCGAAACGCTCGATATTTTCGCGCCGCTCGCCAATCGGCTGGGGATGCAATCTTTCAAATCAGAATTGGAAGATCAATCCTTCAAACATCTGTACCCCAGCGAATATAACAACATTGCCCGCCAGCGCGAAACCCGCCGCACCGATGCCGAACGTTTTGCCAACCGTATCGCCCGCGAATTGCAAGATGCGCTGGCCGAAGCGGGCATCGAGGCAAAACTTTACTGGCGCGCCAAACATCTGTACAGCATCTACCAAAAAATGCGCCGCAAAGAAGTTGACATCAGTCAGATTTACGATATCACCGCCTTGCGGGTTATCGTCAATTCGGTGCGAGATTGCTATGCGGCATTGGGCGTCATCCACACCAAATGGCGGCCCATCCCGCACGAGTTTGACGATTATATCGCCGCGCCGAAAGAAAACGGGTATCAATCGCTGCATACCGCCGTCACAGATTCGCGCGGGCATCAATTTGAAGTTCAAATTCGCACAGAAGAAATGCACCGGCAGGCCGAATTGGGTATCGCGGCCCACTGGCGCTATAAAGACGACAGCAAACGCGCCGATATCGCGCTCGACCAAAAGATTGCCGCGATGCGGCAAGCCATCAAAATGCAGATGGAAGGCGACAGCTCGGCGCGAGAATTTGTGGATGCCGTCAAATCAGATGTTATCGAAGAAAAAGTGTATGTTTTCACCCCCAAAGGCGATATTTTTGAATTGCCACTCGGCTCGACCCCGATTGATTTGGCATACTCTATCCATACCGAAGTCGGGCACAAATGCCGCGGGGCAAAAGTGAACGGCATTTTGGTCAGTTTAGACTATCAACTGAAAAACGGTGATAAAGTTGAAATTTTAACCTCAAAACGGGGCGGGCCCAGCCGAGATTGGCTGAACGAGAATTTGGGATATGTAAAAACCAGCCGTGCCCGAAAAAAAATCCGCTACTGGTTCAAAAAACAAAATTACGATGAGAGCGTCGCACAGGGACGCAACATTTTGGACCGCGAACTGAAACGATTGCACATTACCGATGATGTGCGATATGAAGAAATTTCCGAAGCGTGCGGTTACCACAAAACCGATGATTTTTTGGCGGCGCTGGGCTTTAGCGATATTTCGCTGCAGCACGTCATCCGCACCGCGTTAGATTTGTCGCATAAAAAGAATGCCAAATCAGATGCGCTGCCATTGACACCCACCGCCGCACCGACACCGGCGCCCACCGACGGCGTCACTGTGCTGGGCGTGAGCGATTTACTGACCAACATGGCTCGCTGTTGCCGCCCCGTGCCCGGCGACCCAATTGTGGGGTACATCACCCGCGGGCGGGGCATCACCATTCATCGCAAAGACTGCCCCAACATTTTAAACATAACCGACCGCAACCGTCTCATTCAGGTGAGTTGGGGCGGACAAAAAACCGCCACATACCCCGCCGTCATTTTGGTTCACGCCTACAATCGGCTGGGGCTGATGCGCGATTTATCGGAAGTGATTACCGACGAACAAATCAATATCACCGACGTAAAAATCAGCAATAAACAACATCTGGCAGATGTCTCGCTGGCACTGGAAGTAACCGATGTTTCGCAATTGAAACGGGTTATGGACAAACTCGAACAGCTGCCCAACGTAATCGAGGTCAATCGCAAAAGGTAATCGTATGACGGCCACGCTATCCATTGCAGAGAATGAACGGCAATATGTCGCGCAAGAATTGCACGATTCAATCGCCCAAACCCTGCTACAAATCAACATGCAGATAAACATCTGCCAACAACATTTAAAACTGGGTGACACCGACGCACTGCAGGCCGAATTGGCACTGCTGGAACAACAATCTATCAGCGCGTCAAATCAGGTTCGGCAATTGATAGCCGACTTGCTCACCCCCTTCACCGACGACAGCAATTTTAAAACCTGGCTCCTGCGAGAAATCAACACGCACCGTCAGCGCGGCGGGCCGCCGGTGTCATTCTCAATCTCCGGCGACATTCAACTGAGTCGGCTGCAACAACTCGCCGTGGCGCGCATCATTCAAGAAGCCCTGCGAAACATCCGCAAACACGCACAAGCCAGCAAAGTCCATCTTTCCATCGAAGCGACCGAAACCCGGTTTCAACTCACCCTATCGGATGACGGCGTCGGGTTCGAGCCCGCCATCATCGCCCAACGGCGCGATAGCATCAAAGGCGCCGGGTTCGAAAATATGCGTATCCGCGCCGAAGCCATCGATGCCGATTTGACCATCAAATCCCAGCCGAAACACGGCACACTCATTCAATTGACCCTTCCCCTATGAGAATTGCATTCATCATCTTGGCTGCCATCATTGCCCTGCTGGGGCTGAAATTATTTTTGACCGGCATTAAAGCCTTCGTACTCTTTTTCAAAGTTGACAACATCCCCGTCCGAGCCAAACAAACCGTTGCCCGCGACATCATTTTGGGCATTTTATTCATCGTGCTGGCTGTGGCGATGATTACCTGACCGCTTTGCCCGAAATTCGGCGCAGTGATACACTGAAACGCAACGGTGGGTGCCATTGCCCCGCCGATTCTATCGCTGTTTGGTGAAAAAATGACGTGGAAAAAATATCTGACCGATTATAACGAAGGACTGGGCGTGGTTTATGAACGTTTTGTCCTGAATGATTTTCTCACGGAACTGGCGGAAAAATATCCGTTTGAAACCGTGCT